>DXSO01000025.1:3093-17509 GCA_019410445.1 Sutterella sp. | reverse complement strand
GCGGCGATGACTGCGGCCGGTTTGAGCGTTTTGTTAAGCATTTCTTGATTTACTCCGAGTTCGAATCATTTTTGCACGGAGGACGTCGAAGATCGAAAAATGTGGTCGGATTGGAAAACGATCAAGACGACTCCCAATGGATGCGGCAAACAATAAAGGAAAAAGCCGACAGTGAATGTGGTGAACTGTGGCCGACGGGTTAAATTTGTAACAAGGAGCGCAAAAAATAGTACGAAAGAGGTGTTTTGCTTAGAGCTTGACTGCCTGATTCGGTGTTGTGCACAAAGGAATGCAGACCATAAACTGCGCGCCGAAGCCTTCGGGCTCGCCATCGTGCGGCGGCCGTACAAAACCGTCGTTGATGGTGATGGTGCCGTTGTGCATCTGGACGATGCGGTTGACGATTGCCAGCCCCAGTCCTGTTCCGGAGACCTTAGTGCCCAAAGCGCGATAGAAGCGCTCAAAGACGCGCGTGCGCTCTTCGGGTGCGATGCCCGGACCGTTGTCGGTTACGGTGATGACGGCATGACAGTTTCCGTCGTTTTTGACTGCGACTTCGATGCGGCCGCCTTCCGGGGTGTAACGAATGGCGTTGTCCGTCAGATTGGTGATCATCAATCGAATGGCATCGGGCATGCCGACCATCGTCACAGGAATGCAGTTGTGCGTAAGCGTAATGTGCTTGGCCTGTGCGGCGGTTGCGAGATCTTCCACGGCGGCCTGAGCCGATGCGGCCAGGTCGAATTCACTCATGGGCTTGTCATGGGCGTCAGGATCCAGACGCGCTATGGTGAGCAGTTGTTCGACAAGTCGGGTGGCGCGAGCCACGCCTTCCTGCAGACGTCCGGCATATTTGGCGCGGGTTTCTGGATCCTTGGCACGGCTTAGCAGCTGAGCCTGCAGTTTGATGGCCGCCAGCGGGGTGCGCAGTTCGTGCGCGGCATCCGAGGCAAATCGTTGTTGGGCATTCAGAGAGTCACCCAAACGATGCATCAGTGAATTGATGGCGTCGACAAGACTTTTGAGTTCAAAGGGCAGTCCTTCGGTTTCCAACGGCGTCATGCTCGACGGCGAGCGTTTGGAAACGGCTCGAGCAGTGCGGTTTAGGGGCTGCAGAGCCTGTACGATGACAAACCAGATGGCGATGGCCAGAAACGGAATCAAAATGAGCATCGGCTGCACGATGTGCATGGCCGAAGATACGGCAATGCGATCGCGGACGTCCAAGGGCTGAGCCACCTGAACGATCTTGGTGCCGACCGTAGCGGCATATTGCCGCCATTGCGTGCCGGAATCATCCGTAATTTCGCTAAAGCCTACGCTTTCGGCAAGCGGCAAAGCATCGGCTCTCCGAGAAAGGTAAACGCGGTTTGTGGCTGCATCATAAATCTGCACCAAAAAACGCATTTCCGGCGACTGACCGACGAGAATCGTGTACTGAATCTCATGATCGCCTCGTTCGATCAGTTCGAGCGCGGTGTGACGCAGCTGCTCGTCAAAAAGCCCGGAAAGTTCCGTGCGCGTGGAGTGATACGTGGCCCACGAGGCTACGAGTCCCGCCACGATCAGGGCGGAGACGAGCGTAAAGACGATGCGGCTGCGAATGCTGGCTGCCATGCGCATTTAGGTCTCTAGCAGATAGCCCACGCCGCGAACGGTTTTGATGGCGCTGTCGGAGAGCTTCTTGCGCAGATGATGAATGTGAACTTCGATGGTGTTGGATCCGACGGCTGAATCCCAGTCGTAGAGTTTTTCCTCAAGCTGACCGCGTGAGAGAACAACGCCGGCGCGGTCGGCCAGAGCCACCAGCAAAGCGTATTCCTTAGAAGAGAGCAGCACGGGCTCGCCGTTGTAGAACACTTCGCGCGTCTCGGGCTTGATGAGCAGTTTGCCGCGTTCGATGGTCGGCTCGCTGCGGCCGGCGGATCGGCGCAGCAAGGCGCGGATGCGAGCAGAGAGTTCGTCAAGATCAAAGGGTTTGATGAGATAGTCGTCGGCACCGGCATCCAAACCTTTGACTCGGTCTGAAACGGTGTCGCGTGCCGTCGTAACCAAAACGGGCGTATGGATGCGCCGTGAGCGTACTTCCTGCAGAACGCTGATGCCGTCTTTGCCCGGCAGCCCCAGATCAAGGATGACAAGAGAAAAAGGAGTGGTGCGCAGGGCGATCAAGGCGGAATTGCCGTCCTGGACCCAATCGACGGCATAGCCTTCAGCCTTGAGACCGTCGACAACACCTTCGCCGATCATTTGATCGTCTTCAACCAGAAGAATTCGCATCGTCGATATCGTTGTGTTGGAAAGTGCACTGCTCAAAAACAAGCAGTACACCAAGGGTAGAAAATGATGCCTCAATCATAACGCGAAAGAAGACGGAACCTGCCGTTGAGGTGAATTTGATTCGGTAAAAAACGTTTCATGTGAAACGATCACAGGAGAATGCCGACTTTGACGGGAGAGCAAAGGGCTTTGTAATAAAATCGAAAAATTAGTGCTTCAGAATATTCGACTTCTGATCGAATGACTTTGCATTGAGGGAGAGACAAAGTGACTGAAACCGACGCAGCAAAACTTCAGCAGCAGGCGGAGCCGAAACAGGTTCCGACTTCTGACAAGGCTCAAGTGGCGCTCGCGCAGGAAGCGGCTGCTTCCAAGGCCGAATCAAGCGTCCGCCGCCGCAAGACGCCAACTCGAAAAACAGGTAAGGAAGCTAAGGAGCAAAAGGCTCCGACTACGATTGATCTGCAGTCGCCTTCGCTGTATACCAATCGGGAAATCAGTTGGATTGAGTTTGATCGAAAGGTGTTGGAAACGGCTGCGGACCGCAAAGTGCCGTTGCTTGATCGAGTGAAATTCCTGGCGATCTTCTTCAATAATCTTGACGAGTTCTACATGGTGCGCGTGATGAATCTGCAGCGCCAGGCACGCAGCAACGCGCTTCCGACAGGCCCCGACAAGATGCCTCCGGCCAAGCAGATGGCGGAAATCCGACGTCGCGTCGGCGAGCTGCTTGATGAGGCCGAGACACTGTGGCTTAAGGAATTAAAGCCCGCGCTTGAGAAAAAAGACGTGCACTTCATCACGTACGATGAGCTTTCCGGTGCGCGCCGACAACTGGTGGATCGGTATTTTGAGACGGAAATCCTGCCGGTTCTAACGCCGCAGGGCGTAGACGCCGGTCGTCCTTTCCCGATGATCTCCAGTCGAAGCATCAATTTCGTCATTGAGCTTCGCAGCACGGATCCTGAAGACACAAAGAGCTACTTTGCGCGATTGAAAAATCCGAACAACGTGCCGCGTTTTCTTTTTGTGCCGCGGGAACTCAGTGATTCGGAGGAAGTCAATTTTGCGTCGGGCGACGGCGACATTCTCATGATGGAAGATCTGATCGCCAATCGTATGGACATGCTTTTTCCGGGCTACAAAGTCAAGAGTTACGGCATGTTCCGTGTCACGCGCAACACCGACGGAGAAATTGAAGAAGACGAAGCCGATGACTTGCTGGCGGCTGTGCGCGACTATGTCGAACAACGCCGCTTCGGATCCATCGTGCGCGTGGAGCTCGGCCGCGGCATGCCGCTGACGCTTCAGGATTTTCTCATCAGCCATCTTGACGTGCATTCCTCTCAGGTCGTGCGCTTGAAAATGCCGTTGGCTTTCAATGACTTTATGCGACTGATGAAAATCGATAAGCCTGCGCTCAAGTATCCGCCGTTTAGAGCCAATACGCCGCAGCCTTTCGAGCCGGAAGAAGATTTGTTCGAGGAAATTCGCAAGCGCGACCTGATGGTTTTTCACCCTTACGACAGTTTTGGCTGCGTATTGCGGTTTCTGAGGCAGGCAGCCAAAGATCCGGACGTCGTCGCCATCAAGCAGACGCTGTATCGCTGCGGCAGCGACTCTCCCGTGGTGCGCAGCCTGCTTGAAGCGCGTCGGCGCGGCAAACAGGTGACGGCCGTGGTCGAACTCAAGGCTCGGTTTGATGAGGAACAAAACATCAATTGGGCCGAAGAGCTGGAACGCGCCGGCGTCAATGTCGTTTATGGTTTTGCCGGGTTGAAGATTCACGCCAAGCTCTGCCTGGTGGTGCGTCGAGAGCCCAAGGGACTGAGACGTTACGCACACATCGGAACGGGCAACTACAACGCATCGTCAGCCAAGATTTACACCGATCTGGGACTGTTTACGGCTCGAGACGACATCTGCAGCGACGTGCAGGATCTCTTCAACGTGATGACCGGTTTCGGCGTAATCGACAACTATCGCCGCATTTTTGTTTCTCCGAATCATTTGCGTGCCAATATCACGCGGTTGATTCGCGAAGAGACGCAGATTCATCGCGCCAAGGGCGGCGGTCGCATCATTTTGAAGTGCAACCAGCTGGTGGATCAGGAAATCGTGCGGGAACTTTATGAGGCTAGCCAAGCCGGCGTCAAAATTGAATGCGTGGTCCGCGGCATCTGCTCGCTGCGTCCCGGCATCAAGGGGGTGTCGGAAACGATCAGCGTGCACTCTATTGTCGGAGAGCTGCTTGAACATGCTCGCATCTACTACTTCGAGCATGGCGGAGAACCGGTCATGTACGTGGGCAGTGCCGACATGATGACGCGCAACCTCAACGGACGCATCGAAGTGCTTGCACCGGTATTGGATAAGAAGCTTTTGGACAATATCCTCAAGCAGATTGTTTATCCGCAGTTGGCCGACAACACGCATGCTTGGGAGCTGCAAAGCGACGGCGGCTACAAGAAGATCAAGCGCTTGCCCGGAGAGCCCGCAATGGATTCGCAAAGCCATATCAAGCAGACGCTTAATCTACTGAAGGTTTAACGCCAGCAGCGAGCCTTGCAATTGAAAACTCCTCGACGGCATTGGATTGCCGCGAGGAGTTTTTCAACGGGGGTGGTTCAAACGACTGTCAGCGATCGTGACCGCCGTCGATCTTGGAGTACTTTCTGTTGGTCTGACCTTTGACCCGAACGGTATCAAAGGCGCAGATGCGTTTGCCGCTTGTGTAGGTGTAGAGATACGTGTCCCACTCGGCACCGGCCATCATGAAGCGAGCCAAATCTTTTTGAGAGAAACTCACGAGCAGGTCGACTCTGCCGTCGCCGTTGACGTCTTTTTTCTCAAAGGCCGTCGGCTTGGCCAGATCGCTTAGAACGACTTTGGCAACGGTTGACGCACGGCCGGGACCGGCAAAGGTCTTGTCTTTGTCAATGGTGGTTGCGTCAAGCAGCGGATCCGAGAGCAGCGCGATCTGCACGGGAGCATCGCTTGCCGGATCAATTTCCTCGGCCATGACAAGGATCTTGTGCGGAGCAATGGAGGCAAGATCGCGGTTGACGGCGCCCTGAGCTTCCTGCAGTTTTTGTACGTTGAAGTTGTGCAGGATGGCAAGAGCCTTGTCTCTGGATTGTTGGATCACGGCCTGTGCTTGAGCGTGTACGGCGGCTCTGTCGGCAGCCCAGCCGTCTTCAAGCGTACGAATGATGTCGCGCGCACCGCGTTGATCTCCCCACTGATATTCCAAAACGTTGGCGTAGTTGATAAACGGTGTCGATGAAAATTCGGCGTGATAGCTAAAGCGTTCGTCGCGCGCGTTGAATTGTTCGGCCGTTGCGGTGCTCCAGTCCATGAAGCTCGCGTTGGCGGCCGGCTTTGCAAGCGGATAGCCCGGCACGTAAGGCGTCTCGCAGGGGCGGGCGTAGGCTCGGAAAGCAGTGATGAGTTCCGGACTCGGGTCGAGTTCGATGACGACCGATTCATGCGAAGTGGGGCGGCATGTGCCAAAACCGTTGTGGTGATACCAGCCCGGATCGTCACCGATGCTGTCTTCGTGCAGACGCAGAATGGCTTTGACGTCGTCAACGCTGAATTTGCGGTCGGGTTGAGCGCTGTAGGGGAACTGTTCCGGATCGGTGATTTTCTTTCCGGTGATGTAGTTCCAGGCAAGTTCATTGCGGCTGCGGTTGTATTCGGCGGCACGTTTTTCAGGGGGCTGCACGGCAACTCGATAATTGAAGTCGGAGTAGACGCCGGCTTTAGCCGGTTTATAGCGGCCGTTTTGAATCGAGCGTTCGATAAGTCCCGGTGCGACGATGACGTTTTTCGTGTCGGTTGCGTCCACCACTCCGATCATGAAGTTATTCGGGATGTAGGTGACTTCGTTGTCCTGGATGCGGCGAGCCACCCAGGTGTTGCCCTTGTGAATGGCGATTTGCCAGGCTTCGTTGTGGTCGGCGACCGTGTAGGTGCGGCCTTCGGAGAAGTAGCCGTATTCGCCGAGCAGTTTGATGGCAATGTCGATGGCCTCTTTGGCCGTATGGGCACGTTCAGCCATCAGGCGGCGAATGCCGTAGCCGATGCCGCCGTCTTTGAGTTTTTGTTCTTTGTCGTAAATCGAAGTGCAGGCGTTGGAGACGATGACGACGCCGGCGTCATTGACAAAACCATCCGAAAACGAGGCTCCTTTGGGACTTAAGGTCTGAGACCAGTAAAAGCCCAGTGTTTCGGGAACCTGAGGAATCTTTGCAGCCGTTGGCTCGTATGTGATCATCTCGCCGGCTTTGTGCTTTGCGGGCGGTACGTAATACTGCGGATTGAAGATGCGCCCGCCATTGTCTTCATTGTGACCGATGATGATGTTGCCGGTTGAAGAAACCGCTTTGCCGACGACAACGGTCGAGCAGGCAAGTGCGTTGACGGAAACGGCTGCGAGCGCGGCGGCTGCGGCGCAGGCAAGAAGCGACTTTTGGAAAGCCATATTGCTACCTCGTACAGGACGGAGTCTGCCGCGCCGACCGACGCGGCTTACCGAGCAATTATTGGCTTGGACTCAATAAAAGACCGTAAGGGTTTATGCGTAAATTCCCTGAGAGAGCCAAGTCGACTTCAATTGCAACCGACTTTAAAAACAAGGGGGCATTGGCAAAGGATTCCTATAATCGTCGTATGAATCCCTTTGTTTAGAGGAATGTGTCATGTCCGACAATCTGCCCAAGCAAGTTGATGTGCAATTGCCTCCGGAAGCTTCGTCTGTGGCGGTGGCTAAGGTTGTCTACGGACTGCATTCGCTGTCGATCATCATCGGCGTAGTCACGGGAGGTTCGATTCTGGGCGCCTTCTTGTTCGGTTGGCCTTCGATCGTGGCGGTGATTCTCAATTACGTGATGCGCTCAGACGCCAAGGGCACCTACGTGGAGAGTCACTTTTCCTGGCAAATCCGTACGTTTTGGTATGCCTTCCTGTTTGCGGTCTTGGTAAGCCTCATCGGGTTTGTTTTGTCGTTTGTCTACGTGGGGTTGGCCGTCTGGTTCTTCGGCTTTTTCGTCATGAGCATTTGGGTGGGATACCGCATTATTCGCGGTGCGCTCAAACTGTGGAGTGCGGAGCCGATTTAAGCTCAGACGGATTAATCCGTCTATCTGAAAATCAGGGCAAACCCTGAAAATTGAAGACCTCAAAAGATTCCGTTCTCTAAGCACAATGCGCGCGTAGTTTTACTTACGCGCGCGTGAAAGCCGTCTCTTGGCTGCCCGCTCGCTTCTCATAAAAGATTTTCGGCTTTCCTGGACCGGTCTCAAGATCGGTGTTTGGTGTTTTTGCAAACAGAGAAAGCCCGACATTTTGAACCCTTGGAGAATCAATCGTGAAGATGACGATGAAGGCGGCAGCTGCCGCCGTTATGGCCGTTTGCGCCGCCTCCGCCGCTCATGCCGCAGGCTTTATGCTCACCGAACAGTCCGCCGGTTCCCTCGGCCGCGCCTACGCCGGCGTGGGTGTTGACGGTACCGATATTTCCGGCGTGTACTACAACCCCGCGACGATGACCCTGCATCCGGGCACGCAGATTCAGGCCGGCTTCGTGGCCGTGGGTCTGGATCTGGCTTACGAGAGCAACGATGGCAGCGTGACGGAAAACGGTCAGTACAACACGCAGGCTATTCCGCATGGCTACATCAGCCATCAGATCAGCGACAGCATGTGGGTTGGTCTGGCCATGACCGTTCCGTTCGGTATGGGTACTGAATACGATGACAACTGGAGTCTGGCTAACCGCGGTATTTCTGCCGAAGTATTGACCTTCGACTTTAACCCGAACGTGGCCTGGAAGGTGTCCGACAAGCTGAGTCTGGGTGCCGGCATGTCGATTCAGTATGCTCAGGCGGATCTGAAGATGCGAGATAACGCAACTGAGGTAGTGCCTGTAACTATGGATGGTGAAGTTGATGCCGACAGTTGGGCCTGGGGTTTCAACCTTGGTCTGATGTGGACCCCGACAGAAAATCTCAGATTTGGTCTTTCCTATCGTTCGAGAATCAATCACAACGCTGATGGCGACTTTACTATCGACAACCTTCGGTTGAACGGCAATTCCACGAATCCTGACGCGGTGGGGTCTATTGTCGATGCAAATCCGGACTACACAGGAATGGGGAGCATCGTTGCGGGGATGCTTAGCTCTGCCTTAGGTACACATAGCGCGACTGCCACTATCTCTACTCCGGCTTGGGCGATGGCGACGGCTGCGTGGGATGTCAACGATCTCTTGAGTCTGTACGCCACCTTCCGTTGGACAGATTGGTCTTCATTCGATACTCTTGACATCAAATCTCCCGGTTTGGCAAGCCATGGTGGTGTCAAAACTGTTGAAAACCGTTGGCAGGACACCTACCTCGTCTCCGTGGGTGCAGATCTGCGCTTTACCAACTGGTGGACGTTCCGCGCCGGTATCGGTTACGAAACCTCGCCGATTGACGATCCGAAGTACCGTACGGCCATCATTCCCGATGCCGACCGCTGGTGGTTTGCGCTTGGATCTTCCTTCCAGGCAACCGACAACATGCAGATCGATGTGTCCGCAGCTTGGCTACACGGTACGGGAGAACGTGATCTGTGGACTTCGGATGGCTCCGATGTTAAGACGACCCCCGAGGTTGCTGGCCGCTTTGAAAAGCTTGATGCTTACCTCCTTGGCGTTCAGCTGGTCTACAAGTTCTAATCTTGTCTGACGGCTGTCGCTTGCGACAGGTCTGAGAAAACCCCGGACGGGGACCGAGCAGTCGGTCAACGGACGGGGTTTTGTTTTGGCAAAAAAGTCCTGCGCAGGCGGATAATGCGGCTTGTTGTCTTGAAATTGTTTTGCCATGAATGTCTTTTTTCACCATTTGTCACTTTGTGCTCCATTGTTTCTGATGGTGTTTCTGGGGTGGGCGTTGGTGAAAATCGGCTTATTCAGCCACAACGTGACAAAGGCCTTGTCGCAGTTTGTCTTCAAGCTCTTGATGCCGGTGATGTTGTTTCACCTGATGAGTGACGCCTCCGAGCGGCTGCCCGTGGATTGGAAGGTGCTCATTGCCTTTTTCGGTTCATGCGTGGTGGTTTACATCATCGGCAGTTTTTTGGGAGGCAAGCTGTTTCATCAGGACTCCACAGGACGCGTCATCACCGGCATGGGCGGCATCTTCGGCAACAACGTGCAGCTGGGGGTTCCCATCGTACAGACAAGTCTTGGGACGGCTGCAATGCCTACGATTTCGCTGCTGATCATCTTCAACGTGCTTTTGCTGTGGACAAGTGCCACGGCATGTGTGGAGTTCGGGCGCACCGGCGGCAGAATTGATTGGCGAAAGTTCTTGATTGCCCTCAAAAATATCTTTAAAAATCCGATTGTTCTGGGTATTCTCACAGGAACAGCTTGGAGCTTTACGGGGGTGCCGCTTCCGGACGTCGTTGACAAGAGCGCTGCGCTTGTCGCAAGTGCAACGACTCCCTGCGCTTTGATTGTCGTGGGCATGGGACTTGCCGAACACAGTTTTACGGCGGCGCTGCCCAAGGCCTGCGTAATTACGTTGCTTAAGCTTGCGCTGCAGCCTTTCTTGGTCTGGCTTTTCTGTGTGCTTTTGGGACTCGATGCGGTTCAAACCAATGCCGCGACGGTCTTGGCGTGTCTGCCTGTGGCGATCAATCTTTACATCATGGCCACACAGTTTGAAAGTGAAGAAGGGGCGGCGAGCAACTCGATTTTTGTTTCCACGTTTATTTCCGCGTTCACCGTTCCGCTGACGCTGACGCTTCTTGGGGTGGGGTATTGATATGGCGCTTGGCGCAACGATTTGTAAAGCTTTTATCGATGTCAGCGATATTGATCGCGGTTATTACGAAAGCCGTTCCTTGACAATTGCATTGCATCCGTCCGAGACGCCCGCACGCATGATGGTAAGACTGCTTGCCTGGGTGTTGTTTGCCAGTGAAAAAACGGAATTCGGGCGCGGCTTGTCCACCGAAGGCGAAGCGGCGGTGTACGAGACCAATGACGCCGGAGACATTGCGCGTTGGATTGAGGTTGGGTGTCCAGATATCAAAACACTGCGCAAGGCGGCAGGCAAAAGTGAGGATGTGGTTGTTCTGGCCTACGATGAGGCCAAGATAGAGCCTTGGTGGCAGTCTCGAAAGGGAGAGATGTCCAAGGTTGACAAACTTTCAGTGCGTTGGATTTCGGATGCCGAGTTGGAAAAGCTTGCATCCATGCACGGGCGCAACATGAAAATTGCAGCAACGGTTCAAGACGGCATCGTCTGGCTGGCGGACGACGCGCACAATATTGAAATCGAAGTCAAGACGCTCATGCGTCGAGGCGAACCGGTGTTCTAGGCAACGCCGACAGCTGCCACATGAAACAAGCCCCGACCGAGGAGTTGTCGGGGCTTGTCGCATGAGGGGTTGAGAAATTCTCAGGCATTTCGAAGACTGTCGGCCATCTGCCAGAACACAGCTTCAAGATCGCGGCGCAGGGTTTCGTCGCCTACGCTTTCGCTCAGCGCCTGCTGCATGCAGCCAAACCACAGGTCGCGCAGTTCGACGGTAATGCGCAGCCGTTGGTGGTTTTCTCGCAGCTGCGGAAATCCATGCCTTTGTGCGTAAAGCGCAGGACCGCCGAACCATCCGGTCAAATATTCCAACATGCGGGCACGATAATGTGCCGTGCCGTTGGCGTACTGACGGCACAGCTCGGCATACGCGGGGTTCGAGTGGAGAATCTCAAGGTACTTGTCGACGAGTGCGATCAGTCCCGATTCGCCGCCAAGTCGTTCGTACAGCGTCGGTTGCGACATAAAACTTTTCAAAGCATTGTGTCGGAAGGTGCCTGGAAAGCGTATTTCACCGTAGAAAAACGCCCCAGGCTCCGATCAGCATTAAAGGCCAGGAAACCATAGGAGAGAATAACACTCGCAAGATGCGGTTTTCCGGGATAAAGCCAAAGCCGTGCACCCATGCGGCGCTCATACCCATTAAGAGCACCACGAGAAAGCCGTGGGGAACACTTGCGGTATCTTCGGCCACCAGGCGCGGATAGAGAATCACCACAGCGGCTACGGCTATCGCGCTCAATAGGCTGACGGCGCGCAGCAGAGCCCGAAATACGCCGCCGCTTGTGTTATTCATCGGCGGCTTCCTTATTGTCGAGTGCGATGGAAACGACAACCGACAGCAGAATCGAAAAGCCGAGTCCGGCAAGCCAGTAGAAGTAGATCATGTGTTTCTCCAAAGGAGATCGATGCGAATGCACCGATCTCCGTTCGATGTGTTAATAGAGGTCGTGATCGTTTTTGCGGATGTATTCGGCGTTCAGCTTGCCGGCCATGGTGCGGTAGGCCCAGCCCGTGTAGACCAGAACCAACGGCAGCAGCAAAAGCGTCACGAAGAACATGACTTCAAGGGTAAGCTGCGAGCTTGTGCAGTCCCAGATGGTCAGACTCGAACGCGGATCGCTTGAACTGGGCATGATGAACGGGAACATGGACACCAAAGGCGTCAGGATGATGCCCAAGAGCATGACGCTCGAACAGACAATTGCAAGACCACCTTTGAGCTGCTTGGCAAAGAACACGCCGCCGAGAGCGCCGATGACGGCCAGGGCAGGGACAAGCCAGAGCACCGGGTAGGAGGCATAGTTGGCAAACCAGGCGCCGGCGGCGACATCCACCGTCTTTAAGAGCGGATTGGACGGACCGGTCGGATCCAATCCGCCGCTTACCACCATCCCATCGATGCCGAAGTAGGCCCAGATGCCGCCGAGAACAAACAGCAGAGCCGTTGCGGCGCCCGAGATGGTCGAGATGCCCATGGAGCGACGCTGCAGGTCACCGTCCGTGCGCAGGATCAGATAGTTTGCGCCGTGAAAGACGATCATTAGCAGAGAAATCACGCCGCACAACAGACCGAACGGGTTAAGCAGGCCGAAGAAGCTGCCCGTATAAAACGGACGCAGCGACTCATCGAAGTGAAACGGCACGCCCTGCAGGAGGTTGCCGAAGGCAACGCCGAAGATGACGGGCGGAACAGCCGAACCGATGAACAGTCCCCAGTCCCAGGTGTTGCGCCAGCGGCTGCCGGCCATTTTGCCTCGGAAGTCAAAACCGACCGGGCGCAGAATAAGCGCCAGCAGCACGATGAGCATGGCCCAGTAAAAGCCCGAGAAAGCCGCACCGTAAAGCAACGGCCAGGCGGCAAAGATGGCTCCGCCGCCGGTGAGCAGCCATACCTGATTGCCGTCCCAGTGCGGGGCGACGGAGTTGATCATGCAGCGGCGGTCAGTGTCATTTTTACCGAGGAAGGGCAGCAAGGTGCCAACACCCATGTCCTGACCGTCCATGACGGCAAAGCCGACGAGCAGCACGCCGATGAAGAGCCACCAGATCAGACGCAGAATTTCATAATCGATCATTTTGAGAGTCTCCTAGATCCGTGCCTCAGGCCTTGCGTTCAAAGAAGTAGCGTCCGGTGCCAAGCGAGCTCGGACCGAGCTTGGCGTAGCGAACCATAAGCCAGTACTCCACAACGAGAAGAGCGGTGTAGAGAATTGCAAAACCGGCAAGCGAACCGATCAAATCGCCCGTCGAGAGACTCGAAACGGAAAGATCCACCGGTAGGATTTCATAAATTGTCCAGGGCTGGCGGCCGAATTCGGCCACGAACCATCCGGCTTCGCAGGCAAGCCAGGGCAGCGGCAGGCAAAGCAGGCACAGCCACAGCGTTTTGGTATTTTGAGCGATGGTGCCCTTGATGCTGTAGTAGGCGGCCAGTCCGAAAACGAAGATGGCGGCCAGTCCGCAGCCCACCATCAGGCGGAACATCCAGTACATCGGAGTGACGGCGGGAACCGTAGACAGCGCGGCTTCGCGGATTTGCTGAGGCGTTGCCTGCGTGACGTCATTGACGTACTTTTTCAGCAGCAGTCCATAGCCGAGGTCGGCTTTGACTTCGTTGAACTGCTGGATAAGCGTACGGTTTTCCTTGTCCTTGCGCAGGGCTTCAAGCAGGGAAACGGCGCGCTGCCCGTTGATGATGCGAGCTTCGTTTTCTTCCACAAGCGGATTGATGCCCTTGATTTCCTGGGAAATCGAACGCGTGCCCATCAGACCGAAGAGCCAAGGAATGTCAATGCTAAAGGAGTTGTTGCGGGCCTCTTCATTCGGAATTGCAAAAAGCGAAAGCGGAGCAGGAGCTTCATGCGTTTCCCACATGGCTTCCATGGCGGCAACTTTGGCCGGCTGATCCTGAGTGACGCGATAAGCAGACTCGTCGCCCATGTGCAGTGTCAGAATCGAGGCCACCAGACCAAAGACGGCACCCAAGCGAAGGCTGCGCTTTGCAAAGCCGATGTCGCGTCCCTTGATGAGATACCAAGCGGAGATAGCCACTACGAACATCGCGCCGGTCATGTAGCCCGCATTGATGGTGTGCATGAATTTGGCTTGAGCCCAGGGGCTGGTGACGATTTCCCAGAAATTCGTCATTTCCATGCGCATGGTTTCGAAATTGAACTCAGCGCCGACCGGGTACATCATCCATGCGTTGGCAATGAGAATCCACAGAGCCGAAAGGTTGGAACCCAGAGCCATGAGGAAGGTTACGGCAAGGTGACCGCCTTTGGACAGACGCTTCCAGCCGAAGAAGAACAAACCGATGAAGGTCGATTCCAGGAAGAAGGCCATCAAGCCTTCGATGGCAAGCGGCGCGCCGAAGATGTCGCCCACGTAGTGGGAGTAATAGGCCCAGTTCGTGCCGAACTGAAACTCCATGGTGATGCCGGTCGCAACGCCCAAAGCGAAGTTAATGCCAAAGAGCTTGCCCCAGAAGCGGGTCATGTCTTTGTAGACTTCGCGGCCCGTCACGACATAGCAGGTCTCCATGACCACCAGCATGAACGAAAGGCCGAGCGTAAGCGGCACGAACAAGAAGTGATACATGGCCGTCAGCGCAAACTGCAGACGGGACAGATCAACAAGTTCAGAAGAAAACATAGAAAACGGCTCCGAGTTTCCCGCGACGTGCAGTCCAAACGACGGCTGCAGGCACAGGTTCAAGAGAAGGATTTTTTATTTGTAGGAATCGTCCGCATCAGCTCCTC
>DXSO01000025.1:0-3083 GCA_019410445.1 Sutterella sp. | reverse complement strand
AGCTCCTCGGTCCGCGCGCATCAGAATGCCCGAGGCTACGTTTTCGGGGGTTTGTTCGATGCGTTTGTCTGGACTGAAAAAGAAGTACCAAAGTCCGAAGATGAAAGCGAGCTTGCAACAAAGCACCACGGCGATTTCGACAATCAGACGCGGACGCGATTTGTTGGACTGAGAAGCCTTGTTCATATCGAGCAGGGAGATCTTTTGAAGTAAATGATGCAGACGGTCTTACGTCGAAGATCATAAAGAGAAGACGTCCGAAAAGATTCACAAATGCTTGCAAAAAAACGAAATTCTGTGAGAATGAAGATCTTGAACTGACAAATTTGTCAGTTGTGACTTTATCCTTCACTGGTTGAAAAGATGCCGGTAGCTTCAGAAATTGCATCAATGCTTGACGCGTTGGACGCGCCGGCAATGTTGATTCGCCCCGAAGATTTGACGGTGGCGGCTGTCAACGACGCGTTCGCGCAAGCCTACGGTCGGTTTCGGTTTGAGGGACGTTGCTGCTGGGAGGCGTTACACCGCTCGGGGCCTTGTCCGAAGTCCGGTCTGCCTTGTCCGTTGTCACAAGTTGAGGATGGCGGCAGGGGCGTTTGTTCCGTCAAACAAATTCTCTACAGCAGTGCTCGAATGACGGAGCTGACGGTAACGATGAGGCCCGTGCTGACCTCCGATGGCAAGACGTTGTATTGGCTTGAAACACTCAAGTCGAAATTTGATGAAGAGGAGCCTTTCCGGCGCGGCATCGTCGGCATCAGTCAGGCGCATGCCCTTTTGATGCGCAAACTTGAAGAGGCGGCCTTGCATGACGAACCTTATTTGATTGTCGGCGAGGCGGGGTTGGGCAAGGAGTTATACGCACGCACCGTGCATGAAAACAGTGTTCGTGCAGCAAATCCGTTTGTAGTGACGACGGGTGATCGGCTTGCCGGAAAGGACGCACAGGCAATTCTTTGCGGACAAGGGGATGATCCGGGGTTGCTGCGTCGAGCCGATGGCGGAACGCTTTTCATCGAGGCAATTGAGTCCGTTTCCGGCGCGGTTTGGGAATTGCTTGATCGGGTGATTCAGACTGCAGCGGTGAGCGCGCCCGACGGCCGCTTGTACCCGGTGTCTGTTCGAGTGGCCGCAAGTGCGGAATGCAGACCGGAGAGCGCGGAAAAAGACAGCGCGCTGCAGCGGGCTCTTAACGAGCACTGCATCCAAGTGGTTCCCCTTCGAGAAAGAAAAGAGGATATTGTGCCGTTGGCTAAGTTTTTCGTCAGCGGCATCACGCCGATACAGTCAAGAACGATCACGCAGGAAGCACTTGAGTGCCTTCGACGCTACGATTGGCCGGGCAATGTGCGCGAACTCAAAGAGGTCTTGACCAAAGCGGTACGTCAGACATCCGGATGCACGATTACGAGCGCCGCATTGAGTTTGCCGGAGAAAAATTCAACAGTGTTTGCGGGACAAAAAGGACAACTTATTCCTCTGTCCGAACTCAAAGATCGTTACCTGCTTTGGGCAGTTGAGAATTTTTCAGGTTCTCGAAGCGAACTGGCTGAAAGACTCGGTGTTTCCGAGCGCACGCTGTATCGGTTGTATGCGCGCAGCAAGGAGCGAAAGACTTGACGGTAATCCTGTTTTTCAAAGCAGGGCAGTGGCACAATGCGCTGTTCGGAAAACCTTAAAGACATGCTATGAGCACGAACTACGAAAAACAGAATCTGGCTTATCGACTGCTCGAGTCGGAAGTTGCCAAACGTCTGGAAAGACCGGGAGCCAGTCTTCGCTATTCGGTATTGCCGTGTACTGCTGACAAAATCGGAACCGTGCTTTTTTTGCATGGAGTTGCTAGCAATGGTTCCCGGTGGGAAGAGTTCATCGAGGGAACAAAGCTTAGAGCGGCATTTGACATTATTCGCTGTGATCTGCGAGGACACGCGGCCAGTGTGAGCCGACGACAGGCACGACTTGAAGATTGGTGCGATGACGTTGCTGCGATTCTTGATGCGGAAAATGTGCGTCAGGCGATTATTGTCGGACACAGTCTCGGAGCTCAGGTTACGGTGAATTTTGTCGTGCGCCATGCCGACAGAGTGCAGGGTGCCGTGCTTTTGGATCCTTTGATTAGCGAAGCATTAACGCCCAAGGCACTGGAGATGAGGGCCAAGGTTCCCTATCTGAAGCTGATGGAGAAATTCTTCCGGTGTACCAGTGCGTTGGGATTTAATCGACGGCTCAAGAATCAGGATTTAAGAGCGATGGACGCCAAAGCGCGTGAAAAAATCGCCGCCGGTGGAAAAGAACTCGAGGAGTTTATCAAGCAGTACTCATCGGCTAAGGCCGATCTGCAGTACATCCACAGCGCTGTATATCTGCATGATTTAGTGGAGGTGGGACGGCCAACGCCGGCACCGGAAAGCATCGCGGCACCGATGCTTGTGATCGGTGCCTCGGCTGGCACGTTTACGGATGCGGATGCGATGCGCAAATGGGTGCAGCGTCTCAAGGACGGACAGTGGGCTGTTGTTCAATGTGCACATTGGCCGATGACGGAGTGTCCCCAGGATGTGGCTGCAGTGATCGAACGATGGGTTTTTGATCGTTTCGTTTCGCAGAGCCGGCCGTAGTCGCTGGCGACGAACCACGTTATGGTGCCGGTACGGGCGTCCACCCGGTTGGACAAGCTCTTACTTGGGGATAAAACCCTTTTTCAGCTTCACACCAGTACAGAGTTTTTTCTGTGCCGGCTACGTTCTCGGAACCGTTTGTCGGAGCAACGGACGACGGAGCAACTCGATAGCGGTAGGGGACATAGGCGTCGTACGATACTCGGGGGGCGGAATGAATTGAACTCAGTCCCCAGATGGTGACGCCGGCAACGGCAGGTGCCCAAAGCCATCCATAATGGTGCCGATGGTGAAACTTTGCCGGCGGCGGGCGATGCCAACCCGGCGGATGCGCCAATGCGCTTGTTGCACATAGGCCTGAAAGGCTGAAAGCCATGATGACTGCAAAGGCAAAGGAGCGAGATGACATTTGCATTTTCCGAATTGCCAAACGAATGAAAAAGACGTGGTGAATCCGCGTTC
>DXSO01000249.1 GCA_019410445.1 Sutterella sp. | reverse complement strand
TCCTTGCGCCGCTTGCCCCGATGGAAGCCGAATCCGTGTGGCGCGGCCTGACCGGAGGCGAATCCGTGCATCTGGCCGACTGGCCGTTCCTGGCCGACGAGAAGACCGGCGAAGCCACCGAACTTGGCCGCGTGCTCGTCGACGATCCGGCTTTGGTCGATGCGATGGAGAAGGTGCGCGAGGTCGTCTCCAGCACCCTGTCCATGCGTAAGGCGAAGCAGATCCGCGTGCGTCAGCCGCTGAGCAAGCTCACCGTGGTGGTGGAGGATACCGCCGCCGTGGCCGCATACGACGAGATTCTGAAGTCCGAGCTCAACGTCAAGGACGTGGAGCTGTGCACGCTTGAGGATGCGGGCTCCCAGGGCCTGAAGATCATCCACGAGCTGCGCGTGAACGCCCGCGTTGCAGGCAAGCGTCTGCGCAAGGACGTGCAGTTCGCCATCAAGGCCTCCAAGTCCGGCGCATGGCATGTGGACGCTTCCGGCGCTCCGGTGTGCGAGACCCCGAACGGCGACATCACGCTGGAAGAGGGCGAGTACGAGCTGATCAACAGCGTGGAGGAGCAGAACGCCGAAGAGGCCGCCAACTCCGTGTCCGCGGCCCTGCCGACCGGCGGCTTCGTGATCCTCGACACCGAGCTGAACGACGATCTGGTTGCCGAAGGCTACGCCCGCGACGTGATCCGCTCCGTGCAGGACGCCCGCAAGGCCGCCGGTCTCGAGGTTTCCGACCATATCGCGCTGAAGCTGACCGTTCCGGCCGGCGACGTGGCGAAGGTCGAGCAGTTCCGCGATCTTGTGTCCGCCGACACGCTCGCCGACTTGCTTGACGTTACCGCCGGCGCCGAAGGCTCCGAACTCGCCGTTGAGGTTGCCAAGGCCTGATTCTTCGAGTGAGCTGATTCGGCTGGACTGATTTCGGCAATTGATGTGAGGGGCCCTGTTGCTTATGCAGCAGGGCCCCTCACGTATTTGCGGTATGGTCGATTTTGCTATATTCCTTGCGCAATTTCGCTGCCTGTTTGAGCGCAATTCATTCTGCTCTAATCGCGTCCCGTTCTAAGCTCAAAATGTCGTCCGCGTGGGTGATCCGTAACCTTTCCCACGCAAACGACATTTTTACTTTTGTATTTTTGTGCAGAAGCTTTTGCGATTGCCGGCTCATTCCGACGGAAGGTGCCACATTCGCGTCGCTTTCGACAGATGGAATCGTAATTGTCTGCTCAAACCGACGATGGACACCCGTTTTGCGTCGTTTTGGACAGACAGGTTGACGTTTTTCTGTTTGTTCGACCGTACGACTAGAGTAGCCTGTGGCTTTTCGGCTGGTTTTGCGCCGGCTGGAAAATTAATACAGACTTGATTTGTATCTGCCGCGTGCCTGCGCCATATTTACGTCGTGCCGGCACGTGCGCGGAAGCAGATCGCAAGCGAATGGTTCTCAGTACCATCCATGTGAGTCAAGCACACATCTTTGAGAAGCAGTCGCGATGCCGGGAGTTGGGTTCGTCGTAATTCAAACGTCGCATCCGTTCCCGGCTTTTTCATCTTGGTTAGTCTGAATTTAAAAAAAGATTTTGGGTTATTGCCGAGCGTGTCCCATGCGGATAAAGGGGTTATCAGGTGTAATCTATAGCTAATTGTTTTTAAGCCAACGGGGGTCTTATGAGCCGCAAAAAAATAGTTCCGAATTATGCAATTTCTTTGGATATCGGTAATGCTTCCGTTGGATGGGCCGCGTTTACTCCTGATTATCGGTTGATGAGAGCTAAAGGGCGTGAGTTAATTGGTGTAAGGCTATTCGAGCCTGCGCAGACTGCTGAAGCTCGTCGTATGGCTCGTACTACTCGTAGGCGCTACTCTCGTAGACGTTGGCGTTTGCATATGCTTGATGCTATTTTTGATGCTCCCTTGGCAGAGGTGGATCCGTCATTCCTTGCGCGGAGGAAGTACTCCTGGGTTCATCCTGCTGATGAGAACAATGCGGATTATTGGTATGGCGGTGTCTTATTCGATTCGAAGAATCAGGATAAACGTTTCTATAAACAATATCCGACAATTTATCATCTGCGCAAAACTTTGATGGAAGATGACAAGCAACATGATATTCGAGAAGTGTATTTCGCTGTCCATCACCTGTTGAAGTACCGAGGTAATTTCCTTGTTGAAGGTGATTTGGATTCTTCGAGTGTATTC
>DXSO01000248.1 GCA_019410445.1 Sutterella sp. | reverse complement strand
CAATGAAGTAACGACAGTACGAAGCATCGGGAACCGATCCCGGGAAAACACCCTGAACAAGGTCAGAGGCGTAGTGCAACGTGCACAAAATACCGTTGCTCTTGACAAAATTAGGCGTGCCGTAACACTGAGCAAAATAGAACATGAACGTGCAGAAGAAGTCCATGTCTCCGAAACCAACCTGGTAAAGGAAGCGCCTCGGATCACGTTTGCGAATGTCGCCGAGTTTTTTGGCCACCGTATCGAGTGCTTCGTCCCAGGAAATTTCCACCCACTTCGGATCAACATCCAGCCCCTTCTTGGGATTGGTGCGCTTCATCGGCGCCTTGACACGATATGCGTTGTAAGTGTTCTGCAAAATGCTCTGCCCCTTGGCGCACAGCGCACCCCGGGTCGTCGGTGTCGCAGGATTGCCCATGACTTCCACGGCAATACCGTTTTCCACCCTATACATATTCGGGCAAGTGCCGCGCATACACATGCGGCAATGCCCGTAATGCCAGCCGTCTTTCATTTTGGGGGTGAGTTTGACACCTTTGGCGTGTTCTGCTGCCTGAGCAGGATCAAAAGAAACACCAAGCATGCCGAATACGGAGCTCAACCCCGCGGCCTTCAACAAATTTCGTCTTGAAAAGGTCTGCATTGTGAGTTTCCTGTTTGGGGTTCGGAAAAGGCCGCTCCTCAGCGCTTATGGCAGTTCAATTCACTTTTCGGCGCGGTCTGGCGTATAGTAATTCCTGCCAAAATCGGAAAACACTCGATATATGAAAAGCAATAATTCCATTTATGGAAATTTGGATGACGTCTTTCTTTTTTGTGCCGTCATTGAAGAAGGTTCTTTAAGCAAAGCAGCTCACAAACTTGCGCTGCCTGCATCCACAATTTCCAGAAGACTGAGCAGCCTGCAAACCAGACTCGGAGCATCTTTGCTGCAGCCACACAAGCGAGAACTCGTGCCCACCGAACTCGGACAACGAATCTTTGAAGCTATGCATCCGAGCATTTGGCAGCTCGACAAGGCATTGGCATCCGTTCAAAGTGAGAATCACACGCTGCAAGGATCAATTCGCATCACCGTTCCGCGCGCTTTTTACTATGACGTCGTGCGCCATTCAGTCCATCGCCTTCATTGCATCTACCCGAACATCAAAGTTCACGTAACGATCAATCAATCTCCCCGGATTGCTTCGCTCGATCTCAATACGGATATTTTGATGACTTTCGACGATTTGTCGGAATTGGGCGAATGTGTGGCAATTCCCATCTACAAAACCAAACTGGGTATCTATGCTCATCGGAACTTTTTTGAGCGCATGCCTTACCCGGAGAATTTGAGCGATCTCGAGCACTTTCCCTGGATATGCAACTATGAAACCAAAACGATGCCTCTGTACAAAGAGGAAATTTTGTCGGAAATCCTAAACATCTCACCAATTTTCATCGTCAATGACATTCTTGCCGTTAGCGATGCCATTAGAGCCTTAGGCGGCATAGGAATGATTCCCATCGCCAAAGCCGTCAAGCACAAAGATCTTGTGAGACTCTTTCCGGAATACAACGGAAAAATCCGACAAAGTTACTTGGTTTACCGCAAACATCGATTTCAACCAAAAATCATCGACGTTGTAATCGAGGAATTGCGTCGAGGCGTTGAACATTGGGTGAAGTACCGTGATGACTGGGCTGCCGAAAAAAAAGACAGCACCTAAAGCCTACTGGCTGGTGCTGTCTTTTCCATCAATTCAATGATGCAAAGGATGGCTCGATTACTTCTTCAATCCAGCCTTCGAGAGGTCTCCGGAAAGAATCCATGTCGTGTTTTCGGGCACAACCATGCGATGCAAAGCGGCGTTGACGGATTCAACCGTTACGGAACGGATTTGATCTTCAAAGGCCTTGCTGAAAGCAAAAGTCTTTCCGGCTTCCATAAACTGCAGCCAGCTTTGAGCCAGATAGTCATCCTGTGCGCGACTAACCGCACGCGAATCCAGGATCCCCTTGACGGCTTCTTTTACTTCCGTTTCCGTGAAACCATCTTTAAGCGCACGAGCAATTTCCTCCTTGGCACAGGCTTCAGCCTTGAGCAGATTCTGCGAAGCAACAATAGCGGACATCATCCAAGTCGAACGATTGCCAAACTGAGGAAGCTTCACGTGCGAGCCTACTCCGTAGGAAAGTCCTTCCTTTTGACGCAAACGATCCACCAGACGATTAGATAGTCC
>DXSO01000247.1 GCA_019410445.1 Sutterella sp. | reverse complement strand
ATTGCCGAAAAAGAAGCTCGAGTGCTTGCCGCCGCCGGCATCGCCGCTCCCGAGCGGTTTTTCAACATGCTTGCCGCTCATGACATCACGGCCAAAACGATGAGTCTCGGGGATCATTTCGCATTCGACACCAATCCGTTTGCACAAACCGATGCCCGCTACATCTTCATTACCGGCAAAGATGCGGTCAAAGCCGTGCAGAATCCGCAGATTCGAAGCGATCGCAGAGTATGGGTCATTGAGTACGAAACACAGCTCGATCCCTATCTGGTTCAATTCGTGGTTGAAAAACTCACCGATGCGGCGGAAAGAAAGCACATCGACATTGTGTCGCCGACCGAAGAAATCACGCATTAGAGAAAATCGATGCTCGAGTTGCCCGACTTCGGGCGCCTCGCAAAGGCTTAAGGCTAAAATGAACATTCGTGCTTCTGTCGCCAGATGCGAAGCACAAGCTGGGTCCTTCCGCGGAAGATGCCGTTGTGCATCCTCTCGGATCGAAATCGTTTCCTGCGGCAACAAACTTGCCGCAGGTTAATCTGAAAGAATCAACATGGACAGTCGTCTTACCGAAGTTTTGGTTTGCCCCGTTTGCAAGGGGCCTCTTCATTTCGATCAGAAAAAATCGGAAATGCAATGCGCCAAGTGTGCTCTTGGATTTCCTCTTGACGGAGAAATCCCCGTGATGCTTACCAAAGAAGCTCGCGAACTCACACCCGAAGAACAACAAAGCGCTCGGGTCAAACCCGCTCAATAACGATACGCAAGGAAAGCCGATCATGGGTTTTGTTGTGATTGTCCCGGCGCGCATGACCTCAAGGAAAAGCCTCTGGCCGATATCTGCGGCAAACCGATGGTTGTTCGCACGGCCGAGCGTGCGCTGGCGTGCGGAGCTGATGCCGTCTATGTGGCCTGCGACTCACCTGCCATTGTCCAAGCCTGTCAAGCCCACGGCATTCATGCCATCTTGACGGATCCGGCCTGTCCAACCGGAACCGACCGCCTGGCAGAAGCCGTCGGCACCTTGAATCTGCCCGATGACACAATCATCGTCAACGTTCAAGGCGACGAACCCCTGATTCCGCCTCAGGTTATTTCAGCCGTGGCAGACGATCTGGAAAAGCATCCCGACTGTGCAATCGCCACCGCAGCACATCCGATTCAGGACGTTGAGCACTTTTTCAACCCCAATGTCGTCAAGGTTGAAGTTGATGCAGCCGGACGAGCGCTTACGTTTTCACGCGCGCCAATGCCGTGGCCTCGCGATGCCTTCCGTGAGAATCAGACGACACTGCCTGAAAATCTCCCCGCATATCATCACATCGGACTGTACGCATACCGCGCCGGCTTTTTGAAAGCGTTCCCGAAACTTTCGCCTGCGCCGATCGAGCAATTCGAGTCGCTCGAACAACTTCGTGCGCTTTGGCACGGATATCGCATCAGCGTTCTAATGCTCTCGGAAAACCTGCCCTCGGGCGTGGACACAGCCGAAGACCTGCAGCGCGTCCGAGTCGTGTACGCCGATACGCACTCGCATTGATATCTGCGCTGTGGATGTAGAAAAGCAGGCTCTGAGAGCCTGCTTTTTTGATTTTTGCCCCCATTAACCCGCCGATTTAACTAGTTCGAAAGGTGTAGCGGATAGTTTGCTGTTGTTTTACGAAATGTTTCAGCTAAAATTTTCTCGAAGCAAGAGGAATCTGCGGCCTGTTCAAGCTAAACAAGCCGTTTCGTGCCGCTTTCATGCGGCACAATCCTTTTCAAAAAGTGTTGAAGCGTGAGATCGATTGACATCGGTTGTCGCTGAATTATTTGGAGATTTACATGCGTTTGATCCTGATCGGACCTCCCGGCGCCGGCAAAGGCACCCAGGCCAACTACATCAAAGAACACTACGGCATTCCGCAGATCTCGACGGGCGATATGCTTCGCGCCGCCGTCAAGGCCGGGACCGAACTCGGCAAGGCAGCCAAGGTGATCATGGACCAGGGCGGTCTTGTGAGCGACGACATCATCATCGGTCTCGTCAAGGAACGTCTCCTGGCCGATGACTGCAAGAACGGCTTCTTGTTCGATGGTTTCCCGCGCACGATTCCCCAGGCTCAGGCACTGCAGGATGCGGGCGTCCCCATCGACTTCGTGCTCGAAATCGCCGTGCCCGACTCCGAAATCGTGGAACGCATGTCCGGTCGCCGCGTGCATCCCGCTTCCGGACGCAGCTATCACGTCAAGTACCTGTCTCTTATACACA
>DXSO01000246.1 GCA_019410445.1 Sutterella sp. | reverse complement strand
GCATTGATTTGGCCTGCTGCGTAGCCAACACCGCACCGGACAGTGTTGTCGCCGTTCGGCTCGGCGCCACCGAAAGCGTTGTCTGCGCCGCACCTTCGGTACTGCAACGATGGGGAATCCCCAAACATCCTTCGGAACTTCCGCCGCAGGCACTGATCCCTGGAGGACACCCCTCTCAATGGGTTCTCAGCAAAGCCGATCAAAAAGTAACTTTGGTTCCACAGGGACCTGTCGCATTCCCTGACGCTCATCTTGCGCTAAAAAGTGCTTTGCGTTCATCGGGATTCGCACTTCTTCCCAGCGTAGCCGTCAGAAACGAATTGGCATCGGGAAAACTTGTGCGCGTATTGTCGGACTGGCAAGCGCAGACCATCGGCATTTTCGCCTTATTGCCGTCACGTATCGGTGCTGATCGACGACTCTCTGCACTGGTGGATTATTTGCGCACTGCCTTAAAAACCAATAGCTCTGAACCCTAAATCAAATCTTTGGTCGTATGCGGAAGTCTCCAATGTTATTCATTAAGAATTCCGCATTTTTTTAGTTTTAATTAAGAAAAAACCGATGTTCGAATTTAGGTCAATTCCTATCGAACATCGGTGACTTATGAGATTGTTTTCAAAGAGAAAACGCCAATCAAATTCACATACGAAACCAGGAATAAATCTGCAAATCTGAAAGGACGTCTTCACCCCGTCTATTATCTGAATTGTTCCGTTAAGAACTGAGCCAGATCAGCTTGAGTCAGATTATTTTCCTCAAGATATTTCCTGACTTCCTTCTTCATGATGCCCTTACCGGACCATTCAACTCCGTTGGGAAGACGATACTTTACCGGAGCGCGAGAACGGGTGACCTTCTCGATACCTTCGTCCTGATCGTTGAAACGCAGATCGCTTCTCTGAATCCCAAAGTTGGTAATGATTTCCTGCACATGAGCAATAGCATCGCTCTTGGCAGCCTGAGCCTTCCTCTTCAGCTCCGCTTGCTGACTCTGAAGCTCAGCATAAATTTCCTTAAAAGATTCCATTATCCCCCTCCTTTGTAAGGAAATTAGCTTCTACAATAACTTTTACAGAATGTCAATGAGAATTTCTTCAGTGAATTCAATCCAACAAGCTATGCATTTTATTAGATGAACCCTTCACTTAACTCATTGTGCATCAGTTTATCAGCAACAGAGCACTTTTGAATACACTTTTATCCCCTTTTTCATCAAACGTTGTTCTCTAGCTTCACACAAACCTGTTGAGTCATCTTTTCATCACACTTTTTGATCAAAGATCCGACAAAGCGTCAGATCTTCATCTTCAGCAATGACACACATTTGTTAAACCAAAACATCTTCTCCGATCAAAACCGATCCCTCCGACTCGATTGACTCAAAGTTTGTCGCCCGAAAACAAAACTTCTTAATCGCAGTTCTGTCTGAGCATGTTCCCCAAACCCATTGCTGACGGAAGTTCTTGCCAAATCAGCGCGGAACTCCTTTTCTCGACAGCAAGCTGTTGTTTTCACTCACACAAAGTCAGAATCACACATTTCCACATTTGTGGATATGCACTTTTCCTTAAATAATGACTACAAAGTGATTTTTTCGTCATCCCCTGTAGTGCATCCCAAGCATTGCTTCAGGCATCCGTCCAATCACCACTTCCCGAGCTATTGAAACTTTCGCTCTCTTTTCTTCTGTCTTGATTCTCGAACAAATGAACAAATGCCTTAGGTCTCGTCAACCAAAGACGAATTCTGACTTTTTTCACATTTGATGACTCTCACATCCTCACAATTGTTAATATGTGGAATACTTCAATTCCTCTTCTCGGCAAACCATGAAAGTCATCAGTGTTCTGAATCAAAAAGGCGGTGTCGGCAAAACCACGCTCTCGATAAACCTTGCGGCAGCACTCAAGGACAGCGGTCATACCGTCTTGCTCGTTGACGCAGACCCGCAAGGATCTTCGCTTGACTGGGCGGCAGCCCGCGAACCCAATGCCCCCTTATTCAGTGTTGTGAGCTGCCCAAAACCCACGATCCATAAAACGGCTGCTGACATCGGAGCCGGAAAAGACTTCGTCATTATCGACGGCGCCCCTCGCGTGACTGATCTAGCTCGATCCTGCATCATGGCGAGCGATCTGGTGCTCATTCCGATTCAGCCGAGTCCCTATGACATTTGGGCCTCTCAGGAAATCGTCAATTTGATTCGAGAAGCCGAGACCTTTAAACCAACGCTCAAAGCAGCGTTCGTCATCAATCGCAAGATCCCCAAC
>DXSO01000245.1 GCA_019410445.1 Sutterella sp. | reverse complement strand
AGCGCAACCTTGCCAAGGTTGAGGTCGCGAGTTCGAGACTCGTCTCCCGCTCCAATTCAAACAGGCATCTGTGGCTTTCGCTGTTGATGCTGCACTCAAAGACGCGGGAGTAGCTCAGTTGGTAGAGCGCAACCTTGCCAAGGTTGAGGTCGCGAGTTCGAGACTCGTCTCCCGCTCCAATATCCTTCCCTTTGATGATCTGATGTTTTGCAAGGTTTGATCTTGCATGGAACAATGGGGTAGGTATCTGTTTGTTTATCTTCCATGTCTTCAATTTCTCACACTTCCCGCGGCCGTTTTGCGCCCTCACCCACAGGCCCTCTGCACTTCGGGAGCCTTGTTTGCGCTCTGGCTTCCTATCTTGATGCACGGGCTCACAATGGTATTTGGCTGATTCGAATTGAAGACATTGATCCGCCACGCGATGTTCCTGGTGCCGACAAATTAATTCTCGAAACACTTGCCCGTCTAGGAATGAGTTCGGACGAAACCGTCGTCTGGCAAAGCAAGCGTTATGGGCTGTATGAAAATGCTCTCAGACAGTTAACCGAAAAGGGTCTTGTCTATGGCTGCGCCTGTTCTCGTCGAGAGATCACGCTTGCACAACAAGCACTAGGACTACCCTCGCATGTGTATCCCGGCACATGCCGAAATGGAACAAACGGCCGAACTGCACGATCTCTGCGACTTCGAACAAGCAGTTGCGAAATCGCTTTCTCTGACCGTCGATGCGGTTATTTTGTTGAAAATATTCAACAAAACGTGGGCGATTTCGTCATTAAACGTGCCGATGGACTTTGGGCCTATCAACTTGCCGTCGTTGTGGACGATGCTGACCAACAAATCACCGATATTGTCCGGGGTGAAGATCTGTTAGACAACACTCCGAGGCAAATATTCCTACAACAAGTTCTCGGTGTCTCCACCCCTCGCTATCTGCATATTGCCCTGGCCTTAGATGCAAACGGAGACAAACTTTCAAAACAAACCCATGCTCCGGCCATTTGTCCGGACAACCCTCTCTGTCTGCTGGAAGCGGCTGCAGCGCATCTTGGATTGGAAAGAATCGGAGCAAAAACGCCGCAGGCGTTCTACGCTGCGGCGACCGAGCTTTGGGCTGAAAAATACCTTGCCTGAGCTTATTCCCTCCAGGGAACGGGATGCGGGAAAATCCTTGTCAGAAGCGTCCGAATCAAAACCTTCTCATCATCGTTGGGAGTTCCAAAGGCCGCTTCCGGCAATTCTTCCACTGCGCTTGCCTCATAGCGACTGCCCTGCACCAAACGCGTATATCGTACGCTTCATTTTACCATTCGATTCCTCCAGCCACCGACCTCGAAATCAAATTCAAGACACCGAGAACAACTCGGATCAAATCCTTTGATTTCTCGCACCTCAAAGCCTTCCTCTCTCAGAATCTGACGCACAAACAAGCGAAGAGATTCATCTCCATGAGGCGAGACGCTCACGCAGACTTCACGCGCTGCGTTGTCTTGATAGCGGTATTCGTAAGGACTCCAACTGTCAAGTTGTTGACAGCCGGTCAGTACAAGTGCCGAGACAGGAACAATAAATTTAAAAAACTTGTGCATGCCGGGAAGCAATTATCCACACAAAACAACGGGAAAGGATATCACAGCCGCCTTAACGGACGTAACTTCAGGCTAGAAGATCAAATCCGTAAGCCTCACTATGCTGTTCTGGTCAATGTTGCAATATGCGCTACCGCACTGCGAGCCAAACTCCTGATGTCATATCCGCCTTCAAGAACGCTGACTAAACGACCGGAACACACGGCTCTGGCCACTCTCATCACCTCTATCGTCATAAAGGAATAGTCGAACTCTGTAAGCTTAAACAGCGCCTGTTTTTCATCTCGATGCGCATCAAACCCAGCACTTACAAGAATCAATTCCGGCTTAAAAGACAAAAGCTTAGGTATCCATATATCGTTGATAACCTTCAGCACATCCATCCCGTCGGTGCCTTCTGGCATCGGTGCATTGATGATATTGCTGGCTTGAGCAGGCTCAAGCCCAAACGGAAATGCGGTTTCTTGATACAGACTGAAAAGCGCGATTCGATCATCGCCTTTGACGATGTCTTCCGTGCCATCCGCTCGGTGGACATCGAAATCCACAATAGCAACGCGTTTGAGCCCCAACACATCCAAAGCATGAAGCGCCGCACATGCCACTGAATTGATCAAACAAAAACCATGTGCAAAATTACGCCCGGCATGATGCCCGGGGGGACGTACGCACGCAAAGCCATTTCGGATAGTTCC
>DXSO01000244.1 GCA_019410445.1 Sutterella sp. | reverse complement strand
CTATCAAAACGTCATTTTCACTTGAGTATCGTGACGGTTTTGAACGACTTTTAGGTTACTGATGAACCCTTGTTGACGAATCTCACCAGCCCAATCGTAAAGCTCGCCAAAAAGATACTTATGGACAGCTTGAAGGTGCTTAAGATCGAAATTCCCAGTAGGAATATCGTCGTCACTTTGCTTCGATTTAACAAACTTAGAGTCTGTGATTTGACTCTCTAATTCGGATAGCAGGTCCTGGTGTTTGATCCCGAATTTGTTTCGCAATATCCTGGTGCCAGGATAGACGTAAGGATCCTCCAGAGAATCGTATTCGTAATCGTACTCATCAGACACGGTCGCGCGCCTCCTGCTTTGCGAGAGCCTCGGCGACATATTTCTTGATCAGATCTTGTCTGGAAATTTCGCCACGAACCATTTTCCACAGATCTTCGACTTCATTAGCAGGAACCGTTCGGCCTTCGCATGCCGATGTATGGACAGCGGCCGCAATTGCAGCTTCAGCTGTGGGAAAAATTCCGTATCGTTGTTTGACCGGCTTAAGTGTCAACTCAATGCTCAATCCGATTGCTTCCGCATACCGTTGGAGAGCAGATAAGGTGACGTCTGCTCCTGTAAGCAGACGTTTTTCGAGACGCGCAACCGCCGATTGAGTCGTGGCCATTGCTCGGGCAACTTCGGTTTGCGACAGGCCATGCTCTTTTCTGTAAAAGACCATGGCGGAGGTGTGAGTAGCAAAGTTCATTGCAGGAAAAAATAAAACGAATATGCGATATTATAGCAAATGAGTCATATTCCTTCAGCGGTTCTTTGTTGCGGTTCGCTTAATCTCGGCCTGCCTCGCACCCATTGAAATGACTGCGGTACACGCAGCAATCCGCGATGATGTCAAATAACAAGCGAGCTCCAACAGTGATGGGTAATCGATGGCAAGTCCTCTGAGAGCACTTGCCAACGTACGCTACTGGTAGCGGAAAACGATGTACTCGTCTTTGATATCCGTATCGGTGATAAGGACATTGCCGAAAAAGTACGAATCGCCCTCACGTGAATGGCGGGACGTACGAATTACACCAGAACCGGAAACCTCTTTTACCTTTTTTGCGATCAGTCGCTTCAAAGCCGCTTCTTCCCCAATGTCCTCGGTGTATTGACCGTCAATGTACCCAATAACAGTGAATGGCTTGGAGGGTGCACCCTTGATCCATATCTCGACCCCATTAGCGATATCGCACGCACCGCCAGAGCCTTTAAGAACTTGCTCATCTCCTACGAATGGGTGATATTCAATCGCAGCGGAGCAGCCTGAGATGAGCGCAACAAGAAACCATGTTAACAGTGATCGTTTCAAATCAATCTCCCTCCGAATAATGCCGGTCATGCAAGCATTGCCGGCGAAGCGTCCCTTTTCACAGAGCTCGCATAAAACGAATCAGCCGAATTTCTGAGAGAACAAAGCAGCGAAACAAAGTACCTGAATCTCCATGACCGTTTTCTGCTCCATCAGCATGCCCCGAGTGGACACAACCCAGAATGCATACAATTTCTGCCATTATTGATTAAAGTCGACTCTGACAGTGCATTTGTGTACCAATCTTTGGGTGCTGACCTCGATGGAACATCCATGACACATATCTTCGGTTACTTCCGCGTCAGCTCGGATGATCAAAACCCCAGCCGGCCTGAGCCCGACAAACGCCTCGACGAAGTTCAGTACGGCGACACAACCGTCTGCTGCAGGCTCGACTGCCTCGATCGAAGTCTTGCCAATTTTCTCCGCTTGGGCGAAGAATTGACGCATCGCGGTGTTACGCTCCAATTTATGAAAGAAGGTTTGCGCTTTGAGGACGGGGAGAACGTCTCCAGCATCTCGAAACTTATGCTGACGCTCGTCAGTGCGTTTAACGAGTTCGAACGCAGCATCGTCAAAGAACGGCAGCGCGAAGGTATCGAACTTGCCAAGAAGCGCGGAGCTTTTAAGCTCGGCGTGTGCCGAATCTCCGACGAAAAGGTATCGCATATGAAGCATCTCCTCAAAGAAGGAGTGTTACTTGCCAAAGTTTCCCGAATCATTGGCATCAGTCGAACGAGTGCATATCGCTATTTGGAATGTGGAAGTCCAAAGAATAAGAAGGAAAAAGGTCATGACCGATTTGAAACCCGAACAAAGAGCGCGGGAATGGATTGACCGCAAGTTGGAAGATGCGGGTTGGAAAGTCATCAACCGTGACGAGTACGCCCCCGGCAAGACCGCCGCGCATGGCGGCTTCACGGACCGCGACGGCGGTCATGCCGGGGG
>DXSO01000243.1 GCA_019410445.1 Sutterella sp. | reverse complement strand
CATCATATGTGCCGCGCCCCATTTCCAAGAAGGCACCGACCTCTGACTGCTGCAGTTTGAAGGCGTATCCCAGCAATCCGGACACAATTGTCTCATCCAGATCGCCGCGAACATCCAACTCGTAGCCGCCTACCCGTGCCGCGGCGAAGGGACCAGGCTGCCGAGTTCCTTTCCGAGACTTGAGCGTTGAATCAATGAGAAGTTCATCCGCAGCAAAAAGCGCCGTTGCTGAGGAAAGACTTGACAGCATCAAAACATTGGTTTGGTCGTTCACCTTGTCTTTGCTCGGCCGCCGATTCTTGATCTTCGCAATAAGCATTTGCTCTGTTTTCATCGAAAGATCGTAATCGTCTTGGGTGAGTTCACTCTTTTCGACGCGGGCTAAAGACTTAACGGATTCCACATTGAGATCCCGTTTGAGTTCACTGACGGAAGTCCCCGCTGCCAGACGATTGGTCAAATCATTTAAAGCAATGCCGTTGGAGCTATTGATCAACCGAATTTCATCGCCCGCCTTCAAATTCAATGCAGTCCCGGAAAGCGTGATGCAGCTGGACTTGCCGGCATCAGAATGCAGCAAAACAGGGGATGAACCCTTCACAGAAACAACCGCCTCGTCTGGACCGAGAGAAGACAAGAGCGCTGGGGTCAGCAGAAAGTTCAAACTTGCACTGGGTGCTGCAGAGAGTTCAGTGAGCTGAGACCGATCGGTAATATTCCAGTATGCGTTTTTATCCGCAGTACCAGAACCGACATGCATAGCAATCGTACCGTTGTCGCTTATGCGAGTATTCCCCGAAAACTGCACCAGTCCCTTTTTTGTACTGTTGATGTAAATGCGGGCATCGTTTTCTGCAGATATCTCAGACTGACTCAGCGTAACAAAGTCTTTTTGAATATCCGCTGCGGAATTGTCGATGCCTACCAAAGCTTGGGAGGCATTGGTTGTCAGTGAATCCGTCACCGTCACCTTAGCCGCATTCTTCAAATACACAGCTTGTGTAATGCCTCCGGACATTTGAATATTGGCCGCTTTCGCCGTGACATCTGCTTCGCTCGCAGCACGAATGCCGATCGCTTCAGTATTGTCACGAAAATCCATCGTCAGCTCATCCAAAACGTTAACCCTATGAAAGGCATACAGTCCATAAGCGGTCTTGGCTTTACTGACTGAAATATCAGTTTTGCCTGCAATGGAATAATCGCGATTAGAAAGGAGCGCTAGAGCGCAGCCTCTTGCATTAGGAGCATCCTGAATAGAAATGCGTATTGGACCCGAAATCGTAATTTGCTCGGCAGGATTTTTATACTTGGATTCATCACCCTGTCCCACGTACAAAGCATCAATATATTCCAGATTCTTCGAACCGCTGCCATTAAACTGCAGACTGAGCGATTCGGCAGAGAATCTGCCGCCATGCCAGACCCTGATGCCATTCATTTTTGGATCTTGGGCTCCAGCAGTCATCGTTATGTCGGCGAATTTCGTATTCAGGAATCCGTCAGGCCGAACGTCCGCTCCAAAAGTTCGATGCGGACTCAAATCGACTGTGGATCGATCAACGTTCATCGTAAAACCCCTAGTGAAAAGTCCCGTTCCGGACAGCACAACTCCGCGAGCTACAGACCCTTCCATCACAGTACTTTGAGTATCGACGGTAAGCAAAGCGCCCTCAGAAACACGTATGAAGTGTCTGTTATAGGAATCACTGTCGCCGTAATTTGTTGAGTCATCAGATTTTTGCAAAATCAAATTACCGCCGAAAAATACAATATTGCCTTTTTCGGATTTAATAACCCTTGACCCCTTCTCTTTATTCGTGTTTTGTAAAGTCAGCGTTTCCTCGGGATCTATTTTTATCATCACCAATTGATCTGCTCGTTTCGAACGAACCGTATCGACACCGTCAACAGAATAAGTTTCGCTTTCCTCAAAGTCCCTGCTTTTATCGATGCACGGGTTTGCCGCAATAGTATTACCACCGAACACTAGGCTGACAGCCAGTGTTACAGATGAAAGATTTCCCTTTTTCATAAATCATCCTTAGGTTGAAAATTCATCAGCTCTGCCAAAAAACCTTTGCTTCAAAGCACAGAGCCATAGGCACTTCAGGACAAAATGAAAACGACATTCATATTTACATTGAAGACGCCCATTTTCACCCTGAGCATTTTTCAATCTAACAGACAAAATCTTCCATTTTTTGATAAAAAATCAGCGTAAACCCTAAATAAAAATTTAATCACAAATTAGCGAAATAACAACAATGACAAAGAAATTTAACTGAAAAAAAACAAATTATTAC
>DXSO01000242.1 GCA_019410445.1 Sutterella sp. | reverse complement strand
GGCGGTGGTGTGAGAGGTCGGTAGGCGAATTAATCGCCTACCACCTACTCGATTATAAGGATGCTTATAAAAACCAAAAAAGATAGATTACTCTACCAATATCGGACTCACACCCACGGAATGGAACCCAGCATCCACATAGGCAATATTGCCCGTGATGCCGCTAGCCATGTCCGACAACAGGAAGGCGGCAGTGTTGCCGACTTCTTCAATAGTCACCGTGCGGCGAAGCGGAGCAGACTGTTCCATGTAGGTAAGGATCTTGGAGAAGTTCTGGATTCCGGAAGCCGCTAGTGTTTTGATGGGGCCGGAGCTGATCGCGTTGGCACGAATGCCCTTAGGGCCAAGACTACCTGCAAGGTAACGCGTGGAGGCTTCCAAAGCGGCTTTGCATACACCCATAGTGTTGTAATTGGGAACCGTGCGTTCGCTGCCGATATAAGTCAGTGCCAGGATGGATGCGGCACGACCTTCCATGAGAGGCAGGAAGGCCTTGGCAAGAGCCGGATAGGAGTAGGCCGAGATTTCCATAGCCGTGCGGAAAGATTCGCGTGCAACGCCGTCCAAATAGTCACCGGCGATGCATTCGCGCGGAGCAAAACCGATGGAGTGAACAAAACCGTCCAAACCGCCCCAGCGTTCCTTCAGTTCAGCAACGACGCTAGCAATTTGGTCGTCTTTGGTGACATCCATTTCAAGGCAGATGTCGCTGCCGAACTCTTTAGCGAATTCGGTAATGCGGTCACGAAAACGTTCGCCGACATAAGTAAAAGCGAGCTCAGCGCCTTCGCGATGACATGCACGAGCAATGCCGTACGCAATCGAGCGGTTGGACAAAACGCCCGTGATCAAAAGTTTTTTGCCTTGCAGAAATCCCATGATTAATTCCTCGATATGGATTTTTATTCTTAGCGGATCTTCAGTCGTTGACCGATAGAGATTCGAGTCGTTCGAAGACTGTTGATGTTACGAATTTTAGAGATGCTGGTACCGTACTTCTTTGCGATTGAAAAAAGTGTTTCCCCGCGTTTGACAACATGAACGTTTTTGCCTGGAGGCGGTTGAGTGGCTGCCCGAGGCGGAATGACTAATACGAGACGCTGACCGATGCGCAAACGAGAGCTTCTTAAATTGTTCGTGCGTCGGATTGAGCGTTGTGTAATGCCGTACTTTTTGGCAATGGTGTAAATCGAGTCTCCGCGCCGGACACGATAGACAATACGGCGCTCTTCGGGAGCAGCCAACTTAAGCCCAGCAGACAACTCTTCCTGAGCGATTGCGGGTGCCAATTGGCCGTTGGCATCAACAAGCAGTGCAGAGCCCGCCAAGACTTTGCGTCCTTTTGGGATTCGATTGATGCGACGCAACTCTTCCTCGGTCATGCCGGATTTCACGGCAACGTCAGCCAATGTTTCACCGTCCTTGAGGTGATAGAGCACCCAGCTTGACAGGGGTTTGCCGGTATTGACCCAGCTGGCGAGGTTGTCCATGAACACTTCCAAATTTTCAACCGGAAGCAAAATGACGGAATTGTGGCTTGCCACAATCACCGGCAGATTGAATCCCGGATTGAGAAGACGAAACTCATCCGGATCCATTTCTGCCAATTCCGCCGCGGTTTTCATGTCGATATCGCGGCTTTTAGTGATGCGAACGAAGTAAGGTTCGTTTTCGATCTCTGGCAGTTTGATGCCGTATTTTTCAGGATTAGAGACAATCTGACGAATGGCCTCAAGGCGCGGTACATAGTAGGCTGTTTCGCGAGGCATTCGAAGATGCGCGTAGTCGGCTTTCTGTCTTCGAGCCTTGGCGCGGCGAATGGCTCTGTATACGCTGCCTTCACCCCAGTTGTATGCGGCCAACGCCAAATGCCAGTCGCCGAATTGGGCGTAGAGCTTTTCAAGATAGTCCAACGCGGCACGCGTGCTTTGCAGGACGTCTCGGCGCTCATCTTTCCAGAAATTTTGCTGAAGCGAGAAAATGTTTCCGGTCTGGGGCATAAACTGCCAAAGACCTGAAGCTTTGGCGTGGGAAAGAGCCTCGGGCTGAAAAGCGCTTTCAACGAAAGGCAATAGAGCCAGTTCCGTGGGCAATCCTCGCTGCTCAATTTCAGCCACGATGTGGTAGAGATATCTGCCAGCACGCTCAAAAACGCGCTCAATTTGACGCGGATTGCGTGAGTAGCTTCGTAAAGACGTTTTAACGCGACTGCTTTTTAAAGTGGGCATCGCATAACCTCGGCGAATGCGATCCCAAATGTCTACCGGTGGCGAAACTTCCGCTTCAGTTGCGGGCAGGTCATCGGCTTGCCGTGCTTCAGTTGCGGCAGGTGTTTGCGCGCAAGCAAGCGAACCGGCAAAACAGATGC
>DXSO01000241.1:363-2383 GCA_019410445.1 Sutterella sp. | reverse complement strand
CATTAAGGCTTCATCGGTGATGGTTGCTGTTGACTGATTTGGCACCTAATCGGCAGAAGAGTTGACAGTGGCCGCCGGGGGCACCTGTGTTACTTGCTTTTCTCGGTATTTGAAACGAATTCCATGTTGAAAAACAGAAAAACGCCTGAACTTATGGATCAGGCGTTTTTCTGCTTGTTCGGCTGTTTGAGTGAAACATGCTTTCCACTGCCGTGGATGACAAGAAGCAACAATGGGTGCTTTGAAAAAACGGTGTGGAAGCCATCTGATTTTCAAGAGATTCTGAGATCGTGGATTTGCTTGAAGTGAATCCGAAGAAAAGCAATTACTTCCTTGCAAGAATCAAAGTATGTGGAAATACCGTATCCAACAGTAAAGTCCTAGTGTGCTTGCTGCAAGCACGGTTGTTCCCGCGGTAGCGGCTCCCGCTACCGGCACTATCAACAAAACCAGCCCCAGACAAAAAGCTGTGAAGAAACTTGCCGCAGACAGCAAACTGACGGCAGGTCGCGATGTTTTAAACGTTTGATGCGCAATACGCCGTTCGCAGACTGCATCAATGCTTGCAGCGGCAAGGAAAAGCAAAATCAACAGCAGACTGAAGGCGTATGCAGTGATGCGAACGCAGAAAAGAGATGTCAAAAGCGATGCAGCTGCCAGTCGATTGTCTAAAAACGAGCTGATGCAAGTGCGGATCTGTTCTTGTGTTTCTTCCGGCGTTTGCGAAAGTTCATTGTCAAAGGACTGCAGCCGAGCAATTGCAAGTCGCTGCTGCATAAACCAGTTTCCGATATTGGCCAAGCAGACGTCTGTTTTCGGGCAATGTGACTGATACGTACTGACCTCAAGCACAAGAACCTGACGGACAACGGCTTCGGGTGACAAAAGCATCAGGAGCAGCACAAGAAACGTCAGTGACAGCAGAATGCGCAGGATTCGAAGACCAAAAGGGCGTGCGGTCATAAGGTTGCTCCCGTTTTGGAGATTGAAGACTTGGACGCAGCTTTGTGGCTGGTTTTAGCGGACAGACCGAACCTTGATTCTTCAGCAATGAGAATCGGCGTACGACCCTTGATGAGTCGGCCTCCGGCCAGAGAGGCGAAGAATTCGCAGTTGGGCAATTTTCCAAGCACGTCGCAGGGGATGATTTCCTCGCGGGTCGAGGTGATTTGTCGAGCGGCGGCTGCCGTGAAATGACCGGGACGGGCGGTGTCGGAAGCATTCGTAAGCGTGGCTGCCGTGTTGGCGATATAAGTCCGTCCGAACGTTTCGACGACGAATTCCTGCGTAAGACGATCCTTGGTGCGCAGACTCACGAGACTGTTGAAGTTGCCGAGCGCCATGCGCGCTTCATCGGTCGAACCCAGTCGTGCGGCCAGATCGGCAACGGTCTGCATGGCGCAGGTCGTGCGCAACCCCGACTCCGCGCCTTTGTTGAGGATTTCGATCAGCGAGCGGTTGATCACGTTGGAGCATTCATCCACGAACAAATGCACTCGGGTTCGTTCGATTGTTTCGTTGTTGTAGCGCTCGCCCGCGCAGGCGGCCAAATCGGCAAGCAGAAGCGACCCGATGGCTCCCGCAACCGTAGGGTCGGGAAGTGAATTGAGGCACACGTAAAGAATGCGGCGCTGGGCGATGATTTCCGAAAGCGTCATTGCCCGGGGATCGTTGCTCGAAGCTGAAAGCGTGTGCCGCAAGGCGCCCGATGTGAGCATTGCCAAGACCGGCATGAGACTGGCCGTGATTTTTGCAAAGTGCACGGGATCATGCTCGTAGACGGACAGACCGCGAAGCGTTTCTTCCGACAGATCGCCGCTTTGGCGGGCTGCCTCTAAAGCGTAGAGCACGGCTTCTCGGCCTTTGAGGTTTTTAAGAGAGGCTTCGTCAAAAAACGCTTCAAGCCGAGGTTTGCCGCAGTCGATTTCAACAGCCTGCAGCAGCAGTGCTTCAAAACCGCCCGTGAGCACCGATTCGATAGCGGCAATCGAAGGTGTTTGTCCCACACGCACCATGAGAT
>DXSO01000241.1:0-353 GCA_019410445.1 Sutterella sp. | reverse complement strand
GTATTGACCGCCGACCACGCAAAGGCCGTAAAGGGCCCTGTTTCGCTCATGACGGCCGTGATGCGGCTGGCAAGTTCACCGAGTCTCTCAAAATGCGTAAGCGGATTGAGGCGCAGACCGTCGGTACGGTTGGGATGAAAGAAAAGCGGTGCGCTGCGGTTTGCCAAAGCGGCTGCGCGCTCTACGGCCTTTTGAAGACGAGAACTCATTTTCGGATCGATGATGATGACGGCATCGCCCCGAACGACGGCTTGTGTGATCAGACTGGTGAGCAAAACGCCTTTGCCGGCCTGCGTTGTGCCGACGATGAGCGTTCCGCCTTCAAGCGTTTTCTCCGACACCCAGATGTCTTC
>DXSO01000240.1 GCA_019410445.1 Sutterella sp. | reverse complement strand
GCCGAAGGCCAAAAGATGAGCAAGAGCGAAGGCAACACTCTTGATCCGCTCGATATCATCGACGGCATTGATCTTGAGTCGCTCGTGCAGAAAAATACCCGTGGGCTGCGTCAGCCTGAAAAAGCTCCGCAGGTCGAAGCCAAGACTCGCAAAAACTTCCCCGACGGCATCACCGCTCACGGCACCGATGCACTGCGCTTTACGATGGCCGCGTATGCGACCCTCGGCCGCAACGTCAACTTTGACATCAAGCGTTGCGAAGGCTACCGCAACTTCTGCAACAAACTTTGGAACGCCACCCGCTTCGTGCTGATGAACATCGAGGGCAAAGACTGCGGTCTGGGTGCCGATGCCGGCAAGCCCATGAAGCATTCCATCGTCGACCGCTGGATCCTCGATGAATTCAACCGCACGATCGAAGCAGTTCACAAGGGCTTTGCTGAGTATCGTCTCGACAACGTGGCCAATGCCATCTACAGCTTCGTGTGGAACGAGTTCTGCGACTGGTATCTGGAACTTGCCAAGGTTCAGCTCAACGGCAACGATGAGGCCGCGGCACGTGCCACGCGCAATACTCTGGCCACTGTTTTGGAAGGCGTCTTGCGCCTGGCTCACCCGATCATCCCGTTTATCACGGAAGAACTCTGGCAGAAAGTGTCCGTCTGCGCCGGCGTCAGAGCTGAAGACGAAGAAGCAAGCGTCATGGTGGCTGCCTACCCGACCTATGATGCGGCAAAGCTTGACGACGAAGCCGTAGCCAAGACTGGCTTGCTCAAGCAGATGATCGATGCTGTGCGCAACCTTCGCGGCGAAATGAAGCTTGCTCCGTCTGTGCGTGTTCCTCTGTTGGTTGAGGGCTGCGAAGAAACGATCGCCGCCATTGGTCCCTACATCGCCTTCCTCGGCCGTTTGTCCGGCGTTGAGCATGTCGAATCAATCGACAAGGCCAATGAAGGCGCCATTGCTCCGGTGGCCATTGTGCGCGACTTCAAGCTCATGCTCAAAGTCGAAATCGACGTAGCAGCCGAGCGTGAACGCCTGACCAAGGAAATTGAACGCGTCGATGGTGAAATCGGCAAGTGCAATGCCAAGCTCGGCAACGAGCGTTTCGTGCAGCGTGCTCCCGCCGCCGTTGTTGAGCAGGAGCGTACGCGTCTGGCCAACTTTACGGATCTGGCAGCCAAGCTTCGCGAACAGCTTGCCAAGCTGCCCAAAGCCTAAAGCCGACATTGACGCCAAAGTGACGACTCGTCTTCCCGTCCCGGAAGTTGTTCAAACCCGAGAAAACTCCTCGGGCGGGATTCTGGTCGTCACGCAGCCCGGATACGGACCGCAAGCCTATTCGTCCGTACGCCGGGCTTTTTTATTTGATAAAAGCGTAGATCGGGGCCCCGTGCTTAATCGCTTTGCACAATGGTTCTCCCTGTGGGGCATAGAGCTCAAGCAAGTACGCGGTACCGAAGGTGCCTTTGAGCGCAGTTTTTTTACGCTTGAGTGGCCGCCGGTTCCTGTTTCCGGACACGGTCCCCAAACCGTCCCTCGCATTGCAGAACATATTGCGCTTTTACGCGATGTACTTGAACAAAGACGACCTCGCCTCGTCATATTCCTGTCGTGCTACCTCTGGCAGGCCGTCAATACCCCCGAATCACTGGAAATACTCAGTAAAGTCTGCGGCAGGCCGCTCGACAAGGGACATCGAATCACCACGGAAAGACTTGCCGCCTACGTTCAGCGTTGGTCGGGAAACATGCAGATGCTCGCGCTGCCCCAGCCCTCAAAAAACACCACTGAAAAATGTGTCCACGCAATGGCTCAGGGCGTACGCGTTGCATTAGAGCAGTGTGCCGTTGCGCCGCAAAACATGCAGGATCCGCTTCAGAAATCAGCGCTGGACTTCATCTATCTCGATCGAGACAAAACAATTCGTCTCATGGCCGCCGGTCTGCATATCCAAATCGAACGCGCCCAAGATATTTTCGATTCACTCGAAAACAATCTTTGGGTTCACGATGGCCTTGGCGTAAAGCTCAAGCGTTAGGAAAAAGTCTATCTGCCCTTGCCTTTTAGCTGTGCAATGCGCCCGGAAAAATCCATGTCTTCATAACGCACGAGTCGTTCCTCGGGATGCAGCAGTCGATACCCCAGCCAAACGGCAGCAAAAATCAAAACCCCGACATACGTAGCGAGCATTCCCAACAAGTCGCCATTGAATACCGCCTCGATATTCTGTCCGAGTGCCACAACGAGACAAAGCACAAAGGCATAGATTGATCCCATCGGAAAAAAGGGAGACACGTACGGCAGAGCCTTTAACGAGTAGCCCTGCCGCAGCAGTCCTCGCCGGAATCGCCAATGACACAATCCAATGCCGAGCCAGCAAAGAAAG
>DXSO01000024.1:17898-18961 GCA_019410445.1 Sutterella sp. | reverse complement strand
CCTCCCGCGCTCGGGACTTTCACCCGTTAGAACACGCCCATGCCGGGCGCACCAACAAAACAGGCGAACGATTATCGTTCGCCCGTAAGGGGAGAGCTTGGTTTTCCAAACTCTTAGATTCGGAAAACCTCAATTGTCTGATTTACTTGCCGAGCACTTGAGCGGCGGCGTTCTCTCCGGCCAGACGGCCGAATGTGATGGTTTCACTGATCGAATTACCACCAAGACGATTCTTGCCGTGTACACCACCGGTAACCTCACCGGCAGCATATAGACCACCAATCGGCGAACCAGAGGTATTTATGACCTGTGTCTTTCCATTGAACTTCAAACCACCCATGTAGTAATGGATTGCCGGAGTAATCTCAATCGCATAGAACGGAGCCTTATCAACCTTGAATTTGGCACTGAGTCCAGGTCGATTGAAATCCGGATCCTTTCCTGCTTCAGCATATTTGTTGTACTGAGCAATCGTCGCTTCAAGATTCTTCGGATCAATGCCTGCGTTCTTGGCCAATTCAGCCAACGTCTTGCCTTCCTTAGCCAAACCCAGTTCAAAAGCCGCTCCGGTCTGTTTGACGCTCTGTCGAACCTTATCGTCGAAAATTTCGAAAGCAGTACCGCCGGTCTGTTTGGAAACAGCAGCACTCGTCACATCTCGTGTCGTAAGTTCGCTAATAAAACGTTTTCCTTCGCGATTGACAAAAACTGCACCTGCACCGCGTACTGTTTCAGAAACAATCACCGGACTGCCAACGAGCAGCGTCGGATTAAGCTGAATTTCTTTTGCATCAACCACCGCAGCTCCAATCTGCTGGGCGAGAACCATGCCATCACCCTGACTGCCTGGCTGATTGGATGTTTTCACATCTTCACTGATATCGGGACGCAAAGATTGAACAAGTTTAGCGTTGGCTCCGATGCCACCCGTAGCCAAAATCACCGCCTTAGCATTGATACGATACAACCCCGAATGCTTACCCTTGATCAGAGCTCCGGTCACGTTTCCTTTCTCGTCGGTGTAGAGCTTGAGCATCTTGGAATTCAGACGCAAATCAAGATT
>DXSO01000024.1:0-17888 GCA_019410445.1 Sutterella sp. | reverse complement strand
CTTGGCATGATCACGGAAGAACTTCGATAAGTACGGCCCCACAAAAACACCACCCGCCGGACCGTGCATACGAGCCGCAGCTGCACCGCCGCCACGACCGACATGCGAAAGAACGGCACCGCGATCTGCCAACCACTTAATGGACTCTGCCGAACGCTCTGCCAGAATCTTAACGAGTTCAGGATTACTGGTATTCTTTCCGCCCTTCATCGTGTCGTCGTACATGAGTTGGACATTATCTTCAATGCCCTTTTCCTTCTGATACGGCGTACCCGCTGCATTCATGCCCCCTGCTGCGAGCTGACTGTTACCGCCTGGAACAGCCATCTTCTCCACCATGATGATGTTCTTGACTCCAGCCTCCTGAGCCGTGAAAGCCGCCACAAACCCAGCTGCACCAGAACCAATTACAAGGATGTCCGTGCTTTCCGTTCGTTCCGGTTTGGCATTTTTATACTTGGTCAAATCTTCATATTGAGAAGCCGGTTTAGCGCCTTTCCCATACTTCATATCCTTCATAGACGGGAAGTCATGGCAATTGGTGCAATAAGCAACCGAAGGCGTATGACCGGAATGGCACGCCGTACACTGAACCTCTCCAAGATGGCTCTTATGAGGATTGGGAAGATGCGGCTTTTCCGTTTTTTTAATCAATGCGTTGGGTTCGTGACACATCACGCATTGCTTATTGATTTCGGTTTCCGAATCACTCACCTTATCGGTGGTATGACACATTTGACAGGAAAGACCTGCCTTTCCATGTGCACCAGCTAAAAACGATGCTTTGTCCCCTTGCGAATACGACTTCGCCATTTCGGCAGAAAAGGCATAAGCACCAGACGAAAGACCGAGTCCGATCACAACAGCGCTAGCAAAAACGCTCAATCTTCTTAATTGCATAACTCTCTCCTTGGGGAATTTTTAAAAATCGAATTCAGTGCTCTTCATTTCTTTGAAATAATCAAATCCTGAATTTCTGAAAAGCGGCTCGATTTCAATATCCATCGGACATGTTAAGCTTCACAAAAGATTTCATCCATCAGTCTTTTCCAAAGACTATTTTCGGATTTTCCGAATGCATATTTGACAATCAGCCATGCACCACTTCTCCCTTGTCGATCTGCTTGTCTTCAGTTCTGTCGCAGATGAAGGCAATCTCACACGCGGTGCAGAACGCGTGCATTTAAGCCCCTCAACCGTTTGCGCTCGTATCAAGGGATTGGAATCCGCCCTAAACGTTCCTTTGTTCGTGCGCTCCGCTCACGGCATGTCTGTTACTCCCGCCGGTGAAGTCGTGCGTCAAGGCGCTCGTCGAATCGAACGAGAAATCAACGTCATGCTTGAAAAGCTCGAACCCTATGTTAGTCGGGCAGCTGGCACGCTTCGCATTGCGACCAACTATGGAGCGGCATTGAACTTTCTAGCTGATGGACTAGCCAGTTTTCTCCATGCTCACCCCGATGTAACGGTCTCGCATCAGCGTTGTTCGTCACGTGAAGTTGTCGCAGCCGTCGCTGAAGATCGAGCCGACATCGGTCTTGGAGCTTTCGAAGGGGAATACCCCAATGTTGAATTCATTGATTACGAACGTGATGACCTGGTGTTGATCGTAAGTTCGGATCATGCTTTGGCCAATTGCAAGTGTGTGTCATTTGCCGACTGTATTGACGAAGACTTCATCTGCCTGGGTGAAGGCGTTGAAATGCAACGTTTCGTTGAGGAAAAAGCCAGAGAACTCGGACTAAAAATAACTCCAAAAGTTCGAGTCTCCAATCAGCCGATTCTGTTTCAAATGGCTGCGGCAGGGGTCGGCATCGGTGTTGCCAGTCGAGTCGCCTTTGAAGCGCAGCCCCATCCTCGAGCAAAAGCCATAAGACTTTCCGATACCTGGGCAAAGCGGCATATTCGTATTGCGATTCCGCTTCAGAAAGATCGACGCATTCGCTGGGCCGAGGAATTAGCGCAAACACTTAAGAGCCAACGCCAAATTAAAACCACCGTTTTTGATCAGAGTTAAAATTCGTCGTTCAGCACTATCGAACCGCTCGTCATATTTGTAGTTCAGACACAGGCTTTACGTGAAAACCATCGACAATCTCCAAGCATGGGAGGTTCTTGTCATCACCGCGCGCACGCGAAGCCTTTCGCGTGCATCGATCGTTCTAGACATGGATCTGCCCAAAGTATCGCGACTGTTGCGTGATCTGGAAGCCGAACTTGGTTTCGCGCTGTTTGACAAATCACATCGTCCTATCTCACCAACATCTCGTTGTGCCGAGTTGGTCAAATCTGTTGAACCCTTGGTGGCCGCTTTCCGCAGTCTCGAAGTTGTCAACCGCGATAAACTTGACGGCAAACTCGAAATTCGCTTCGCCGCTCCAATTGAATTGTCCCGCCTCTTTTTCTCTGAAGCCCTGATGCGCTATTCAAGTGAACATACGGACGTTCAATTTACGATTCTCCCAGAAGTGCATCCGGACGCGGTACGCACCAGAAAAGTTGATGCGGCAGTCGCCAACCGCCTGCCAATTGACAGTTCAGGTCTTGTTGTTCGGCAGTATCACTGTTCCTCTACTCCAGTATTCGCTACTCCAGAGTATCTTGAGAAATATGGTCAGCCTCAAACCCCTCAGGATTTAGTGCACCATACGGGACTGCTTCTAAAAACCGTTGCTCACGATCCAACTGAAGTTCTCTACCACAACGACGGTCGCTTTTCCGTTATTCGGTGGAAAAACACCTTTAATACACACGACCAGATGAGCTTAAAACAACTACTCCTGAGCCATCAAGGAATCACCGTAGATCTATACGCCGGTCACGTTATTGAGGAGCTCCAAAATGGAACAGTTGTTCCAATCCTAGAAGGGTGGGAGCGTGAACCTTGGACGATGTGCTTGATCACTCGTTTGGAAGATGAACATGCATCCCCGCGACTGCATGCATTTGCCGAATGGTTCCTGATGACAGTCGGCACGCAGATGCGCAATCACGGGAAAAACGCATATTTAGCCAGTACATTGGCCTTCGAACGTATGCGTTCTCGATCAATCAAGTGAACATTGCCGCAAAATTGCTTGCGCTGCCTTTCTGCCATCGGCAATGGCAGCTGCAACCAAATAAGATCCTCTTACAGCATCTCCGCCCGCGTACACGTTCTTCGCTGTACTTTCGTTGTTTTCGTCGACTCTGATCCGACCATCGTCATCAAAAGCAACTCCAACATCAACCAGAGCATCAATAGGTTCAGTCCTAAACCCATAGGCAACAAAAACAACGTCGGCTGGCAACTCACTTTCATGTCCGTGAGCATCCGCAACGATCACACTTTGCACCATCCCACTTTGTCCAACAAGGCACTTGACTTCTCGATTGCAAAGCATTCGGGCACCTTCCTGCAAAGCCAAAGTCAGCTCCGATTCAGCAGCACGAAGCTGTTCTCGCGGTTTGCGTGCCACAGCCACTGCTTCTGCAGCACCTTCCCTCAATGCACTTCGTAAACAATCGACAGCCGTATCGCCACCTCCCAACACTACAACCCGCTTTCCTTGGAGATGCGGAACATCTGCCACTTCTCCCAAAGCCCGGCAAGACACGGCTTGCAATAAACGCATGGCAGGCATTACACCTTCAAGATCTTTCCCTGATACGCTCAGTCCTACGGGAACCCCTGCCCCCGTGGCCACAAACACCGCATCGTTTTGAGAACGTATGGATGCAAAATCAATATCCTTCCCCACCACCGTATCTGTGATTAACTCAACACCCAAATCATTCAAAATCCTTCGACGACGTGACACAACCGAGCGGGAAAGCTTAAACGGCGGAATACCATAGGCAAGCAGTCCCCCAATCTCTTTTTGCCGCTCATAAACCACCACTCGCACTCCGCGTCGAGCCAAATAGTCCGCACAAGCCATACCCGCCGGACCAGCTCCAACGACCGCGACCCTAACGGGACGTCGAGCACGTCGAATAGCGGGCTGGTAACCATGATCCAAGGCATATTGAGAAACCGCTCGCTCAATATCGGCAATCATCACCGCACCAGATGCCTCCTGCATTGAACAAACCTGCTCACAGAATCGATCCGAAGGGCAAATCCGGCCGCAAACTTCCGGCATTGCTCCTTCTCGCAACATCAGGCGCGCAGCCGCTTCCACATCTCCCTGACACAGAAGAGTCATCCATTGAGCAATCTGATTCCCTTGTGGGCACACTGCCGTACAACGACCACAACGCAAGCAACGAGAGCTTTGATTGATTGCTTCCTGCAGTGAAATCGGGCGCCTGACTTCTTCGTAATTCTTAACCCTGTCAGACACCGATAAGATCTCCACCTTGCTCCTTTCTGGCATAGGCCGAACCGCAGCAAACGGAGAAGACTTCAACAAAGGAAAATCCACAGCCTTCGAAGGGCAAGCTTGAGCGCACGCCCTGCACTTCAAACAGTGTGCAATCTGCTCTGCACTCAATGAACCGCTTCTTAAATCAATGCCTTCCGGACAAGCATCTACACAAATTCTGCAATCAACACCATGCGTGACATGCACACAAGCCCTGGGATTGATACGAGGAACAAACAGCCGATTCAATCGGCTCATTAATCCGATCAAGGCTCCTAACGGACAAAAGTTATGACACCACCGACGAAGAACCACCAACTCAATAATCAAAAACGCCGCAAAAATCAGAACAGCCCATCCTGATTCGTTAAATTGAAATAATCGAGACAGCGCAATGACTAAAGCAAACGTCAGACCTACCGGACAAATCAGACAAAAAACAGGAAAACCAAAAAAAGCACTTGAAGCCAATGCACCTGCCAATACCGTCAATGGTCCGGCACTGCCTTGTCCTGCTTTCTCATTGGTCAAGTCCTTCACTTTTTGTCCTGCGCTGCAACCAGAACAACCACTGCAAGACGAATTGCAAGAACCTACCCTTGCATTCGATAAATCATTCAATTCAAGTTTTTTTTCACTGGATGTCGGTGCTTCTTCAGTATCTGCCCCAGCTGCAACTCGTTCGCCTTGACTATTCTGCTCTACACGACGTCGTTGAGTTCCGTTTCTTAGAAACCGCAACAATGCCGACACTGAGGGAACCGGACACAGCCAACCGCAAAAAAAGCGGCCGAATATCACCGTCAGAACAAAAAAAACCACTAATGCTGCCAAGGCTCGCGGGAGAACTGTTTTGTCCGCCAACATTGTTTCCAATGCTCCAAGTGGGCAAAGCGCGGCGATTTCCCTCCAGCCAAAAGATGAAAGCGTCCCCCATCCCAAATGCCAGACTGTTCCGGCAACTGTAAGAACAATGAAAATGATGGGAATCAACGTCCGCAGCAAGGAGACCTTTAGAAGCTTTTTCATTCACGGACTTCCTTTTGAATCGGATCTATAACAATGCCGCGATCGCTTCCGTCGCGGAATGCCTGCAAGACATTGGCCGGACAGATCTTCACGCATAGACCGCAACCATTGCACTTATCCGGATGAATCACTGGACGATTGCGAGAATCAAGAGTGATTGCCTTATATTCACACTCGTCATAACAAAGCCGACATGCCCCCGTGCGCAGTCCAATGCAACGTTCAGTTAACTTGGCCACGCCTACCTTGACCGTGTCTGAATCAAAAGCCTCAATGGCCTGTGTCGGACAGATGCGTGCGCAGTCCCCGCAAAAGTCACAGTGTCCAAGGTGAAAATTAAGATAGGGAGTACGGACATTGATTAGCCCATTTGAAAAGTCCGCCACCGCAATGACTTCCAAGTGGCAAACGCTGCGGCAGCGGTCACAACGGAGGCATCTGGCAAGAAAATCCGACTCATTGAGGCTGCCTGGAGGGCGAATCAAACCATCGGCAGATCTGGATTGTTTGACTCCGGCACCTAGCGCAAACAATGCGGCAACTCCCACAACTCCGCTTACCACCTGCCGGCGTGTTACTGCTTTGTCGTTTACTTTTGACATTCCTGCAATAAGTCCTCAATTGCACTTTTGAGCGTATCGATATAGCCCTCAAGCACATAGCTCCAGCCTTTGTAAAAAGGAGTCACCGGGCAAGCACGAATATCCTCACAAAAACGAGCAACCCAGTTATCGATGTGGTCCACAATAAATGACCGCTGCAGCTGCAACACACTCATCGCACCCTGCACATCGGATTGCGCAAAATTCTTTGCAGCTCGCTCGCTCAAATACGCTAGGAACTGAATTTCCAACGCAACATGATCTTCATGCAAATCACAATCTTTGCTTTTTACGAATCCATTTTTGTGATAAATCTGGCGCACTGCTTCATACGCATCCTGCATTACCAGACGCGTCGGACTCGTGTAAACCGACTCAAAAGGATAAGCAGCAATTTGATTCACAACCCCTGCCCCTAAAAAGGCACGCGCAAAATCAGCTGCCGCCGTCTCCTGCTTGTCCTCATCAGAATCACTGGCCAACCATGCCGCAATCATGTCCGCACCCTTGGCCGCCAGCTCATGGAATCCCCATGCCTCCTGATCCTCCATGACGACATCCATATAGTCCTGACTCATTTCATGAGCAAAGACAGTCGCAATCACCTTTCCGAGATCTGCCAATGCGCGGCAGTCCGCTTCACGGTTGCTCAACATGATTTCCTTTCTATCTAAAAACTTTCAACGCGCAAAGAAGCTCCAAGTTGCTGACCCCAGCTCCAAAACCGTGATCTGCCAACCGATACTTCCTGCCAATACAGCCGCTAATGCCGCACCAAACGCAGGTTTATTCCTCCGTGTTCCCAGAATCAATCCACACGGCACAACCAAACCCACGCCAATGACCAATCCCCAGAAAAGAGAAGCCAAATCCCCCGTCAGAACACGCGAAACAATTAACTCCTCTCCCTTTTCTCCGACAACTCCCAAATACAACGCTATGGACATAAACGTCAGGGCAGCGGAAAACAAACCCTGACGTCTGTCGATGCAGTATCCCTCAGCCATATCAATGATTTCTTTGACAATAACCGCCCCAAAAACGGCATATCCGAAAAACGGAAGCACAATGGTCCATGTACTCCATGCAGTGCGCCAAGGCATTACATAGTTACCTGCATGTGCTACTAGCACCAACACACAAGCCATAAACGCCACAAGAGCCAATTGTCGACAAGTCGACTCGTAGGCTGCGCGGTGCACCGCTGTCAAATACGCGATCGAAGCAACTATCGCTACAAGCCAGGCCGTCCCCAGCTTAAAAATGGATGAGGAAGGATTGGAAAACGCCGCAAAAATCAATTGAGGACGCCCCAATTGCATCAAGGAAGAGCCGGCCAAAGCCAACAGTGCCACGCAAGCCAGTCCTGAAACAACGGTAAGCAGAGGCACGGAAGCACTCCTTTTCTCGAGTATGGCAACCGCCCCCGAGAAAGCCACCGAAGCAACGGCCAAAACCGCCGTCAGCACTGCTGCAAAGCCGACTCCCATAGGTCACGCCCCCTTAAAGCATCTTGGGCGGGTTAGGTTGCCAAGGTGCGTTTTTCTTGTGCAGGATATAACGCACCGTCGGCTTATTGCCGCTATCGGGCATTGAATGCACATTCTCTGGGCCTGCTGCCGCGATCGCTTTGGAAACATCGCTATTGGGATCATCAATATCTCCAAAGAACCGAGCATTGGCACAACAAACCTTAACGCAAGCGGGCTTTTCTCCCACCTTCTGAAGGTGATCGCAAAGCGTGCATTTTTCGACAACTTTGGCCTGCGCATTGAAGCTGCGTGCCCCATACGGACAAGCTGCAATGCACATCTTGCACCCAATGCATTTTTCCTTATCAACAAGAACCTGACCGTCTTCCTTTCGCTGATAAGTTGCCCCTGTCGGGCATACTTTCACGCACGGAGCTTCACGGCAGTTCTGGCAAACTGACGGCAGGAAATATTGCTGAATATCAGGGAATTTACCCAAGGGGCCAATGGTGAGCACCTTGTTGTAGTGCACCCCCAAAGGAATGCTGTTTTCGTTCTTACAGGCCACCTCGCAGGCATAACAACCAATGCAGCGGTCAAGATCGATAACCAAGGTCTTGTGGGTCATCTTTGTTCTCCGTTGTATTCTTTTTTCGGCCTGAGTCGATGCGCTAGCCAAAGCTGGTCAAGAAATTTCTTCTGCAATCAAACTCTCGAGTTCGACCGCGCCTTGCCACGCATCGCTCATGCCCTCTCATCTCTGTAACGTCAACACCTTTTACAGCTGCGGATTTGGTGTCGTATCCGTAGGCTTGGGCATCCACGGCTTAAAGTCTTCCGGTTTCTGCCAAATACCCTTAGGCGCACCTTCCTTTGCCTTGCTGATGCGCACCTGAATGCCTCGCAGCGTGTAGGTGCCCACCATATCGTTAAAGGGTGCATCGTTCTTCGTGAGAACATTGACGTTGCATTCCTTCCAACCTTGAGTTTCCGTATAGAGCGTTTCCGGGAACCAGAAACGTTCCATATAAGCTGTTTCAGGAGGAATGCCTTCCGTTACCCGAACCTTGCCGCGGATCTTGCCTCGTTTGGATTCAATCCAAACCCAATCACCTGTATTCACACCGTACTTCGGCGCCGTGATCGGATTGAGCCAAATTTCCGGCACTGGATAGATTTCACGCAGATACGGAATGTTGCGCAACGTGCCATGGTGGTACATCGGCAAACGACCGTTGGTAAGCGTAATCGGATAATCTTGACGCGTCTTTTCGTCAGCGAATTCCGAAGGTTCAAGGTAGTAGGGCAGCGGATCGTAATCCTTCTTCACCGGCGGCAGTTTATCGAGTGCATACGGTTTGCCCGTACGTCCCAATTCAATGAAGCACTCGCCATAAAGTTCAAGCTTCTTAGAGGGAGTACCAAAACCAACGGGCTTGCCTGTCTTCGGATCGGTCTTCTTGTATACGTAGTAGGTATTCCATTTCTCGTACGGCATGAAGGTGTACGGCTGCACCTTCAGGAACTGCTTCCATGTCATGCCGATATTCTTAAGTCGGCCATCCAAAAGTTCTTCCATCGAGTCCCAATAAGCAAGATCACCCTTCATGAATGCCGGGTCACAGGCTCGTTTGCAATTTTCATTGCCCAATGCGGCACAACGTTTGATGAGTTTGGACCAGAAAAGAGTCTCGTCTTCGGTTTCCCAAACGTGCGCAACAGGCTGTCGAGCAAACACCATATTGAGCGACTCGACGAGCATATTGGTTTCCAACCATTCCGTTGCAGGCAAAAGAATGTCCGCGTACATTGAGAAAGATGTCGGATACAAGAACATATGCACGATCAAGTCGACATTCTTCATGGCCGCAACCCAGCTGCCGGCGTTGGCATTCTGAACCATCTTATTGCCAGAACGTTCAAGCCAAACCTTGATCGGGTAAGGCTTTCCAGTCAACATCGCTTGCAAAACCGCTGATGGCTGCGCTGCGTCCCACTGCAACAAGCCCTTGTGTTCGTTACTTCCCAGTCGTTTGGTCAGCTGCCCCTTAGGCAACAGATACGAGCAACGTGTAGCCAATGAGCCAGCCGGCACTACGTTGGTCGTCGGGTTACGCTGCATAAGGGAACCCGGACGTTCTACGTTACCAGCCAAACCATTGAGGATAACGGCCCCCATGGCAGCCTGCACGGAATTGGGCGTTTGGTCGGTCGCCACACCAAGTGCAATACCCGACGGCCCATCACAGTACAGTTCAATAGCCTTCTTGATCTTATCTGCATCCAGACGGCATTCCTTAGCGGCTGCCTCGAGCGTCCAGGGTTCGCTGCGCTCACGCATCATCGTAAAGCCCGTCTTATAGGTCACACCCTTGTAGGTGAACGTTCCCTCAAGTGCCGGATCAAGCGCATCGTCCCACGGATAAGCAATCGGCTTGGGAGCATTGGTCTTCTTGTCCCAAACAGTGAAGGTCTTCGGATCTGCTTTAGGATCCAAGTCGCTTGCACGAAGCATCATCTTTGTTTCGGCATTGACCAAGTACGGCAAGTTAGTCCAACGCATGACAAAGTCTTCGTCATACAACTTGTTGGTCATGATGTAGCGGATCCAGCACAACATCAAAGCCACATCGGTACCCGGACGAATCGGCAACCACACGTCAGCTCGCATAGCTTCCGGCACAAAGCGAGGATCGATGACAACCGTTCGCACCCCCTTCTCTCTCAAACGCACAATGGCATTGCCGCCAGTGGCCGGACTACTGTTGGACGAGTCAGTTCCCCAAAGCACCAATGTCTTCATTTCGGTATTTGGGTTGTAAATTTCGCGAGATTTTTCATCCGCAATGGACGTATCCGGTCCGCCGTACATCATGCCGAAAGCAAGCGTACGCGGCAGATAGCATTGTGCGCACCCCGGCTCATAGAAATTAGGGGTTCCAAAAGCATTTGCAAATCGCGGCACACCACGGAACGCCGGATTACCGCCGCCGCCTGTCGTCACCAGCACGGACTCAGCACCGTACTTGGCACGAACTTCCATCATCTTCTCGGCGATCTTGTCAATGGCTTCCTTCCAAGTGATGCGCTTCCACTTATTCTCGCCGCGCTTACCAACACGCATCAACGGATACTTATTGCGCTCGGGATGATAAAGCGCATTGATACCTGACAACCCCTTGGCACAAACAGCGCCATGAGACATCGGATATTCCGGATTGCCTTCGAGTTTGACAACACGGCCATTTCGCACGTGCGCCAAAATACCGCAATTCTGAATGCATCCGCGGCAGCAAGTTTTTACGATCTTCGTATCACCGCCGGGAGCCGCTTCTTGCTTAGCTGCAGCATTCGCCGCTTTTGCATCTTCAATAAGACCGATCGGAATTGTTTTATCAATTGCAGCCGCCAGTCCGCTAAACGCCGTCGCTTTGATCAACGTTCTTCTTGAGGTCTTCAGAGACTCCATTGCCTGTTCTCCTGCTTTTGTTATAGAGAATCGAATCACCGCCGACAAACAATTTCGGCAAGATTCAATTGCTCGATAGTCGGAAAACAACTGCCGATTCATCTGAGGAAACCTCAAGTAAGCGAGGTTCGCCACACGCGGCAGGTTCTCCTGGGCCAGAAAAATCCAGAGGAATTTTTCGTTACGAAGTCTCTAGGGATTTGTAAACAGCGTCTTAAAAAATTTGCAATGAATCTTGCAAAAAACGCAATAAGTTGTTCTGTCAGAAGTCAATTTTCGGGAAAAACCTAACTTAATCCCCCTCCTAGAAGGGGGATTTGAGACTAGCTCATTGCTCGATCTCTGAATCTGTTCATGCTTCTGATCTGCATCCTAGCCCTTGTAAAAATTAGGCTTGACTAATAGTGGAGCTCAACTGAACAATGCACTTCGAAATCTTGTGAACCTCATTTCACATATCATTTTCTCCATGCAGATCATTGCCCCCAGTCCAGATTCGCAGTCATCAATAACAAAACTGCAACTGTTTCGCATCCTGCGATGAATCAGCCAACCTACAGAAGCTTTGCGCTGGACTCTGTCTCTTAGACGATTTATCGTGCGTATACTTCCGCTTCCCAATTAACAGGATTCAATTCAATGAAAACCATTGAAGTAGCCGCTGCCGTTATTCACGATGAAGGAAAAATCCTCGCCACGCAACGTGGCTATGGAGACTTCAAAGGTGGATGGGAATTCCCCGGGGGAAAAATTCAACCCGGAGAGTCTGCCGAAGAAGCGATTGTGCGAGAGATCCAGGAGGAATTGCAGGTCTGTATTCGCCCGGAAAAACTCCTCACTACGGTCGAATATGACTATGAAACTTTTCACCTCACTATGCATTGCTTTCTTGCAAGCATCATCAAAGGTGAAATTCAATTGATCGAGCACGAAGCCATGCGCTGGCTTACGTCAGATCAGCTCGAAAGCGTGGATTGGCTTCCAGCCGACATCGCCGTTGTTGCCCAACTCAAACGCATTTTGAATCAAACCAGCATTGACTTAAGCTCTCCGCAGATAGGATAAGAAGTGCACTCAAAAAATCTTTGAGTCATCCACACACATTCTTGCCCCATCTCAATCTGGCGTACATAAGCAATGAGCGTAAAGCGGAACAACGCCGTTTGTCGTTCTCTGAAGTCGTTCAAACGGTTTTAATGACTGAGTAAGCGGGCTAGCCAACTGCAAAGGCTCCATCATTCCGGACGTCACCAAGGCCTTCTGCATCAGTCGCATGAGCATCATAGAAAGTCCTGAAGCTTCTCGCTCGATATACTCAATCGCCACCTCGGACTCTCCCGACATCTCTGCCGCAAGCGACAGGGCCACATCCATCCCCCCTAATGTATCGGCAAGCCCCAAATCCACAGCTTGTCGCCCTGTAAATACTCGTCCCTGAGCCAAATCCGCGACTTTATGTTCATCCATTCGACGCCCTTTGGCCACGAGTGAAATGAAGTCCCGATAGGTACGCGCCACCGTGAGCTCCATCATTTTCTTGTATTCCGGCGTCATTGCCTTTATCGGGTTCATTGCATCGGCCATGACAGAAGTCGAAGCTCCTCCAACTCCCAAAGACAATTTTTCCAATGAGTTTTCAAAGGTCGGCATCATGCCAAAAACGCCAATGGAACCTGTTACACTCATAGGATCTGTCACGATCTTATTTGCGCCAAGCGCAATCCAATATCCTCCACTGGCAGCATAGTCACCAAAGCTTGCAATAACGGGTTTCCCAGCTTTTTTTGTCAGCTCCAATTCTCTACGAATAAGTTCCGACGCCACCGTGCTGCCTCCAGGGCTATCGATACGCACCACCAAAGCCACATAATCAGGCGACTCACGTACCGCTCGAATTCGCCGCACGGCATCTCGTTCACCCGTCATGCCGGGGCCATCGCCACCATCTTTAATTTCACCTTGAATCGTGACAACAGCAATGCGTTTTCCCACGGGCGCTTCATCCACTGCCTCTAGATACAAGCGGTAGTCAAAAAGATTAATTTCTGCATTTGATTTACCACCAAGACGCGTTCTTAAGATGTCAATCAACTCATCTGAAGTACTGACAGAGTCGATCAAATTCTGATTCAGCGCAACACGGCTCATGTCTCCCTGTGCTTTTTCGAGCAGTTCAGGATAAGTAGCAATAACTTTATCGACAGCTCCAGGCATCAGGCCTCGTGAGGACTCAATATTGGCAGAGTACTGCCACCAAATATCCTTCATCCAAAACCGATCCGCATCAACAGATTCTTTGCTTGGTGAAGAACGAACAAAAATCTCTGGAGCACTTTTAAATTCGCCGGCACGAAAAACGTGCACAGTCACACCCAACTTTTTGAGAACTTCCCCCCAATACAAGCGAGTACTGGAGATGCCTCGCAGCATTACGCCTCCCATGGGGTGCACAAAGACCTCGTTGGCGTGTGCTGCTACAGCATATTGCACTTGACTGTATCCTGTTGACCAAACGGTAATCTTCTTGCCGGCAGCCTTTACACGATCCATCGCCACTCCGATTTCTCGCAACGAAGCTAACCCCGCCCTTTGCAAATCTTGCACACGGAAGTGCACTGCCGCAATTCTCTTGTCATCTGCAGCTTTTGTCAGAGCTCGTATGACATCGCGCAAACGAGTAGTCGACTCCGATCCGTCGACTACGGACGAAAACACACCTTGCCCATTGAAGTCCTCTTCCTCGGAAATCTGTCCCGATAACGTGACCAGCAACACAGCGTTCTGAGGAACTCGAACAGGCTTTTCATATGCAAAAACAATAACGAGCCCTGCAAGAAAAGCCAAAAAAAACAGGTTCAATGTGAGACGCCGGAAAAAATCCAAACCGCGCCCAAGAGTCTTCAGGATTTTTAGCATTAACAATCTTTAAAGTTGCTTCGTTCGTTTTTGTAGCGAACGTGTCCTCCGAGCTGTTTCGCGGCCAAGCCGTACCCAACGAGCCAACTCGAATAAGTTACCCACAGCGATATCTGCCCAGGCGTGAGAATGCGGTTGATGCGGCGCAGATTTGCGATAAGCCGAGCACCAAACAGTCAACATTCCAAGCCTCTTGGCTGTCTTCAAGTTTGACGGACTGTCCTCAACAAAAGCGCACTGCTCCGGTCGAGCGTTGAATTGCGCTGCCAATCGAGCAAACAAAAGCGCATCCGGCTTGCATCGCCATGATCCAGCAACACGCATGTCATCAGCACTCACTACAGAGTCGAATAAGTCTTCTACCCCCAAAATTGGCAACAACGCCTTGACATAACACGACGGACCATTTGTTACCAACACTCGTCTGCCTTTGAGTGCCTTGAGCGCTGTTCGCAACTTTGCTCGACTGTAGTCTTCCGGCATTGAAGCCGAAAGATCAAATCGATGTGTTGCGTCAAAAAACTCTGTTGGCTCAATGCCGTGATGTCGATACAGTCCCAGAAAAGTTGCCCCGTATCGTGCCCAATACGCATGCTGCAATTCTTTTGCCTCTTCTATAGAGAGACTTAGTCTTTGAGCAATGAACTGCTCCATGCGTAAATGAATGGCGGCAAACATACCGCGCGAAGATTCGTACAGAGTATCGTCACAGTCGATAAACCACACCCGAACTCGGGAAAGTCGGGCACAACTCTGTCCGTCATCTGCGGTATCTGTTGGTTTAATTCGTCGCTTATCAGTCATCTGCCGAAATCATTGTTCCAACACCTTGCGGCGTGAGAATTTCAAGAAGCAAACAGTGATTAACTCTTCCATCAATGATGTGGACACTGCGCACACCGTTACGTGCCGCCGACAACGCAGAAGCCAGCTTCGGAAGCATGCCTCCGGAAATCGTACCATCCTTAAAAAGTGCATCAATACCCGAAGCTGTCAAACCACTTAAGAGGTTCCCTTCTCGATCCAAAACACCCGGCGTATTTGTAAGCATCACCAACTTCTCTGCCTTAAGTGTCTCAGCCATCTTGCCCGCAACCACATCAGCGTTGATGTTGTAGGCCAATCCATCCTCTCCCATACCGATCGGACTAATCACTGGAATGAAATGATCTTGTTCGAGAGCCTGAACGAGTGAAGGGTTGATTTCCTCAATCAAACCCACCTGGCCAATATCATGGTAGACATTGGGATCATTGGTGTCCTGCAGCTTCATGCGTCGGGCCTTAATCAAGCTTCCGTCCTTACCGTTAAGTCCAACTGCGTGGCCGCCAAAAGAGTTGATCATCTGAACAAGGTCGCCCTGCACCTCACCGCAAAGCACCCATTCGACGACTTCCATTGTCTCAGGATCCGTCACTCGCATGCCTTGAACAAACTCACTTACCTTACCAACACGGTTCAGTGCACTATTGATCTGCGGGCCACCGCCATGCACCACCACAGGATTCATGCCAACAAGTTTCAAAAGCACCACATCACGAGCAAAAGCCCGCTGCAGTTTCGGATCGGTCATGGCATTACCGCCGTATTTGATCACGATCGTCTTGCCGTGAAAACGTTGAATATAGGGAAGAGCTTCGGAAAGAACTTCTGCCTTCAGCGAAGCAGGTACCAGATTGGTATTGGGAGCGGAAGTCTGCATTTGTTGTGCGTTTCCTTTAAGTACAGCAGATGACATCCGGCCGGAAGAAAACGCACCGCGCCCTAGAGCTCAACGAGGGATAAAACTCTTAGCCACGGACTCTCCCGGTCACTCGGACGCACAAAAGTGCGCCTTGAGCGCGCATCTTACGTGCTTTTTACACAGCATTGGGAATACGTCAGGGCAAACTTTAGCACTTCAATTACTCAATCCGTTTCATACCCTGAAATGGAAGAGCTTTTTAGCACCCCTCAAAACAACAAAACGGAGCCCGAAGGGCCCCGTTTTGCAGATCATTTTCGAAGCATTAAAGGACGTAACGAGACAGATCCTCATTGCCTGCTAGAACATCCAAACGCTCCCGCACGTAAGTTTCATCAATGGTGACTTCCATTGTGCTACGGCAGCCTGCGTCAAAACTGACTTCTTCAAGCAATTTTTCCATTACCGTGTACAAACGACGAGCTCCGATATTTTCAGTTCGCTCGTTAACCTCAAACGCATAATGAGCAATCGCTTTAATCGCTTCAGGCGTGAAAGTTAACTTGGCTCCATCCGCTCCAAGTAAAGCTTCGTACTGCTTGACAACAGAAGCATCCGTTTGCGTGAGAATGCGTTCGAAATCCTCTTCAGTGAGACTCTTCAATTCCACACGAATCGGAAGACGTCCCTGCAACTCAGGCACCAGATCCGAAGGCTTGGACAAATGGAAAGCTCCAGAGCAAATAAACAATACGTGATCGGTTTTTACCCATCCATATTTGGTCTTAACGGAAGTACCCTCAATCAGCGGCAATAGGTCACGCTGTACACCTTCGCGAGATACATCTCCCGAACCGCGTCGTTCCGCTCCTCCGGCAATCTTGTCAATCTCATCAATAAAGACAATACCGTTGTTTTCCACGCTCTCGATTGCACGGCGAGTAAGATCTTCATGATCAATGAGTTTGCTGGCCTCCTCATCAGTGTAGATCTCCATGACCTCACTGATTTTTAGACGTTTTTTCTCACGACGGGAAGCATTGATCTTGTCAAAAACACTCTGCAACTGATTTTCCAGATCATCCATCCCTTCGGGGCCAATCATATTGAAGACCGGAGCTGTACTGGCAACATCGGCCTCTACAGTCTTGTCATCAAGACGACCTGCACGGAGATCTTCGCGGAAGCGACGACGAGCAGCCCCTTCCACGGGAACCGGTGCAGTTTGCCCTTCCACGGGAGCGGGAGGAGGCAGCAGCAAATCCAATACGCGTTCTTCAGCCTGTTCACGAGCACGTGTCATGACGCGTTTTTTCTGTTGCGCTTCCACCAACTTAATGCCGGCCTGCATCAGATCTCGAACGATTGATTCAACATTTCGTCCGACATACCCGACCTCGGTAAATTTCGTTGCCTCTGTCTTCACAAACGGAGCGTCCGTCAACTTAGCCAAGCGACGAGCAATTTCTGTTTTACCCACCCCCGTCGGTCCAATCATGAGTATGTTTTTAGGCGTAATTTCCGAGTGCAGCGGCTCAGGTACTCTGCTGCGTCTCCAACGGTTGCGCAAAGCCACAGCAACAGCACGCTTTGCCTCCTGTTGACCCACAATATATTTGTCGAGTTCGCTCACAATTTCACGAGGAGTGAGCATGGATCGGTCGGTTTCGTTCATCCTATTTTCTCGAGTCTGTTTGAATAAAAAATATTCAGCTCTGCAACGTTTCAATCGTTTGATTTCGATTGGTGTAGATACAAATATCCCCGGCAATGTCGAGGGCAGCCTTCACGATAGCCTGAGAATCCATCTGCGTGTGTTCCTTCAACGCCCGCGCTGCCGACAATGCGTAACTGCCTCCTGAACCGATAGCAGCAATTCCGCCTTCGGGTTCAATCACATCTCCATTGCCCGAAAGTACGAGCGTTGCTTCTTTATCCGCCACAATCATCATGGCCTCCAAATGACGAAGCATTCGGTCGGTACGCCACAGTTTGGCAAGTTCAACCGCCGCACGCATGAGATTGCCGGAATGTTTCTCCAATTCACCTTCAAAACGCTCTACCAACGTAAACGCATCTGCCGTAGCACCAGCAAAACCCACCAAAATGCGATCATGATAGATACGGCGCACTTTGCGAGCCGTCGCTTTGAAAACGACATTGCCCAATGTCACCTGCCCATCGCCTCCCATCGTGACAGTATTGCCACAACGAACACACACGATAGTCGTTCCGTGAAACTGTTCCATGAATTCCCCTTTTTAGAACCTGATCTCGGCTACTACAAACCAAATCAAGATCGATAACGTCAATGAAAAAGGAAGGCCTCCGCCTTCCTTTTTCGACTTATGCGGTCAGCTTATAACCTGT
>DXSO01000239.1 GCA_019410445.1 Sutterella sp. | reverse complement strand
ATTACCGACCTTGCTCGCCAGGAAATCACAAGCTGGCGTCAGCTGCCGGTCAACTTCTATCAAATTCGTACGAAATTCCGCGATGAGCGCCGTCCTCGTTTCGGCGTGATGCGTGCTCGAGAATTTGTCATGAAGGATGCCTACAGCTTTGACCGCACACCTGATGACGCCCGCAAGTCTTATCAAGTGATGTTTGATGCGTACACGCGCATCTTTGAACGTCTAGGTCTGGTATTCCGCGCCGTACGCGCCGACAGCGGCGCCATCGGCGGCTCTCTGTCTCAGGAATTCCAAGTGATTGCCGATGTCGGCGAAGATGTTCTGGCCTACTGTCCTGACTCCGACTACGCAGCCAACATTGAAATGGCCGAAGCCTTCTCAGTGATTGACGAACGCAAGGCTCCCTCTCAGGAGATGACCAAGCATGCGACCCCAGGCAAGGAAAAGTGTGAAGATGTTGCGCCTTTCCTCGGCATTGCTCTGACAGACTGTGTCAAGAGCATCGTGCTGGCTCACGACGCCCAAGACGAAGAAGGCAATCCGCTTCCGGCTCAAATCGTCCTCATTCTCTTGCGTGCTGATCACGAACTCAATGAAGTTAAAGCAGGCAAGCTGCCTGAACTCATCGGCGCTTTGCGTTTTGCCACGGAAGAAGAAATTCGCGAACACTTCAACGGAGCCAATCCGGGTTCGCTCGGCCCTGTCGGCATCGCCGATGACGTGGTTGTCTACGCCGATAGAACCGTAGCCCACATGAGCGATTTCTGCTGCGGAGCCAACGAAACGGGATACCACCTTACGGGCGTGAACTTCGGACGCGATCTGCCCGAGCCCAAGGTTGCCGATCTGCGCAATGTTGTCGAGGGAGACAAGAGTCCTGACGGTAAAGGTTTGATTCGCCTGCAACGCGGCATTGAAGTCGGTCACGTGTTCTATCTCGGCACGAAGTATTCCGAAGCCATGAAGGCCACCTACCTCGATGAAAACGGCAAACCTCAAGTGCTTGAGATGGGGTGCTACGGCATCGGCGTTTCACGCGTTGCCGGTGCGGCTATCGAACAGTGCCATGACGACAAGGGCATCATCTGGCCGGATCAAATTGCTCCGTTTGAAGTCGTCATCTGCCCGATGAACTATGCCAAGAGCGAAGCCGTACGCGAAGCTGCTGACCGAATCTATGGTGAACTCAAAGATTTGGGAGTTGATGTCATTCTTGACGACCGCGACATGCGTGCCGGCCCTATGTTTGCCGACTGGGAACTTATCGGTGTCCCGCACCGCATCGTCATTGGAGATCGTGGTCTCAAAAACGGCGAAGTGGAATACGTCTGCCGCAGAAGTCTTGACCAAAAGGAAATGCTCAATGCAGACCAGGCTGCTTCGATCGTTCAATCTCGCGTCACGAAAGCCTAAGCTCTGAACGCTTGCTCTGAAAGCTTAAAGACCGCTCCGTTCAAATTCTTCACGGAGCGGTCTTTTTTATTTGATATAAATCAAAACGTTCTTTTGATTGTAAACATTCACGCTGAAATCAAAGCGCATCACATAAAGATCCCTCGTTCGATCGGATCAATAAATCCTTAATTTGTAAGGATTTTTTGGCCACCATCCGTAAGATACTCACCTGCCGGCGGCACTCTTTCCTTCCGGCACATCCAAGTCCAATTTGTTTCTCTCTCCTCTATTGTGACTCAGGTCACCGGTTATCTATGAAATCCTGGATCGAGTGCCGCTGGCGCGGCGTTATGTCTTCCATCGTAATCGGCATCGCAGCGATGTTTGTGTCTAACACTTACGGTGGTCCTACAGTGCTTTATGCCCTTTTGATCGGCATGGCATTTCATTTCATATCAGACGATGTTCGAGCTATCGCCGGCATTGAACTGTGTGCAAAAACCTTTCTTCGTACCGGGGTCGCACTGCTCGGTGCACGAATCACGGCTGAAGAACTGGCCAATCTATCCTTCGGTGCTATCGTGGTTTTGGTCAGCGGTGTTTTTGCCACAGTGGCTTTCTCCATGCTTCTGAACCGCAAGATCAAATGGCCTCACGCTGAAGGGGCTTTAGCCGGTGCGTCAGTAGCCATCTGCGGCGCCAGCGCTGCCGCTGCTCTGGCCTTGGTAATCGACAAAAAGGCTCTTCGTGAACAAGCGCTTCTGGCCATCATCGTTACGGTCACTGCCCTTTCGACCATATCAATGATTCTCTATCCTCTTCTGTGCGAACTCTTGGGTTTTGAAGGCTCCAAAGCAGGCTTTCTTCTTGGCGGCACGATTCATGACGTGGCTCAAGTTGTCGGTGCCGGTGCCATGCTCGGCAACGAAGCGCTTCAGACTGCGACGATGACCAAGATGCTGCGCGTAGCCATGCTCATTCCAATGATGTTTGTGTTTACTGCACTGTTTGCAGCC
>DXSO01000238.1 GCA_019410445.1 Sutterella sp. | reverse complement strand
AGCGATTTTTCTTACTCTCAACCCTTTGTTGGCAGGCATTTGGCTAGCCTTGACCAAGGGGCGGCGCATGTCTGCTGTTGAGCTTGTATGCGTGTTGTTGGCCGCCGCAGGGGTAGCGTTGATGGTGACGGACGGCAATCTGTCCGATTTGAAGTTTTCTCCGATGGCTATTGTTTGGGGGTTGGGCTCGGCGTTGGCAGCGACAGCCTTTAGCATTCAGCCTCAAAAACCTTCGGCAAAGGTTGGTGTGACCGTGGTGGTTGCTTGGGCGTTTCTGTTCGGAGGTCTGATTGCTTCGGTTTTTTGTCACCCATGGACGCTTGAAGTCAATTGGAATTGGGTGGTTGCGGCTGACTTTGCCTTTATCGTGCTTTTTGGCACCGTCGCGGCATTCTGGCTGTACTTGACGGGGCTCAAATATATTTCACCGGTGGTCTCCGGTCTGGTAGTTTGTCTGGAGCCTTTGTCGGCCATTGTTTTTTCCATGGTGCTCCTAGGTGACGTGCTCGGATTCTGGCAAACGATTGGTGTTGCATGCGTGCTTGCCAATCTTTGCCTTTTGGCTCTGGCACGTCAGCGCTAGGTTGAATTTGGATGCAAGGCAGTCAGTTCTTGGCGCTCGCAGCCAATCTTGCGGCGATTGCTTCGGCACGCTTTTGAGCGTCACGGTATGAGAACTCGCATCCGCACCAGGTTTGGTTGTAAAAGCCGTGCAGCTTTAAAAGAGCGTTTCGGCGGTCCTGAAGACCGTCTTTTCGCCAGTTCTTATCCCAATATTCGACATCGTCGTATTGTGCGGCAGCCATCTGCCCCGCTGCAGTGACTTGTTCGATGGATTTCCAACGGCTGGAAGCAAGTGTTGTCGTAAAGCGACGGATGCCGCGTTCGTGCGCGAGTCGAGCTGCGGCCTGAAGACGCATGAGAAAGCAGACCGAACAGCGTTTGCCTCGTTCAGGTTCATCTTCCAAGCCCTTAACGCCGTCAAGCCATGCGGAGTGATCCCAATCTCCGTCAATGACCTCTACGCCGAGTTGAGCGCAGTGACGATTGAGTTCTTCTTTGCGTTTTTCGTATTCCTCTCGCGGAAATATATTGGGGTTGAAGTAAAAGACAACAGGGCGGATGTCGTGGTTGAGCATCCATTCGAGTACGGCGGCCGAACAGGGCGCGCAGCAGCTGTGTAGAAGTACGGTTTCCATAATGCGCGAAGTTTAGCCTTACGGATGCGGCAAAAGACTGAATTAGCAAAAAAATATTGGCTCTCTGTGTTTACTTTATGGCTGAATTGTGTCAGAATGCGGTCTCTCTAAATTTTTTGGCGCACCGGATTTGCGCCCGCGACCGATCGAGATACGACGGCGCCGGCAGTCCTGTGCGATGTATCAACAACTAACATCCTAGGATCAGGTGCTTATCAATGCCCACCATTCGCGTTAAGGAAAACGAACCCTTTGAAGTTGCGCTGCGTCGCTTCAAGCGCACCATCGAGAAGTCCGGTCTGTTGACCGAACTCCGTGCCCGTGAGTTCTACGAAAAGCCCACGGCTGAACGTAAGCGCAAGAAGGCTGCTGCCATCAAGCGTCACTACAAGCGTCTTCGCAGCATGATGCTGCCCAAGAAGCTGTACTAATCGCTGTCGCGGTACAGACTGAAGCCGGCTTGATGAAGATGCCGGAATTAGCTTGATAAGCCAAAAAGGCGGCCGTCTCGGAAGTGAGTCGGCCGTTTTTTCTTGAGTTGGAGTAAGAATCATGACGATCAAGGAACGCATCACTGAAGATATGAAAAACGCCATGCGTGCGCACGATTCGGCACGTCTGTCGGCTCTGCGTCTGCTGCTTGCCGCAATCAAGCAGCGAGAAGTGGATGAGCGAGTGGAGGCCACCGACGAACTCGTCGCCGGCGTAATTGGCAAGCTCATCAAACAGCGTCGTGATTCCGTCAAGCAGTACACGGATGCTGGTCGAACTGATCTCGCTCAGAAGGAACAGTTTGAAATTGACGCTCTGTCGGTCTACATGCCCGCGCAGATGTCCGATGACGACATCAAGGCGATTGTGGCTTCTGCCATGGCTGAAACCGGTGCCAGCGGCATGGCGGCTATGGGCAAGGTGATGGGCATTGTCAAAGCAAAGTGTGCGGGCAAAGCCGACATGAGTCGCGTTTCCGCCCTTGTCAAGGAAGCGCTTTCGGCCTGAGCGTAGCCGGAAGTGTCGCGCGCGGCCGCCTTAAGCGGCGGCTGCCGTTTCGTGAGCTGCGGTACGACAGGTCGGAATTCTGCGTACCGCGTTTTTGTTATCTGATTCTTTGATTGACAACTGCGCATGATCCCGGAAAGTTTCATCCAAGAGCTTTTGAGCCGAATCGACATTGTTGAGGTGATTAACAAGGTCTCGCCTTTGAAGCGTACCGGGA
>DXSO01000237.1 GCA_019410445.1 Sutterella sp. | reverse complement strand
GTGGGTGGTGTGGGAGGTCGCCCGTGGAATTAATCCACGGGCTCCTACCCGATTGGATGCTGAGATTTAATCGAAAGAGGGTTTTTTCCAACCCTTGACCCAGGCGGGCGGTTCAGGCATTCCTTTGGAAACCGTCAAAATATCGTAGCCGGTTTCGGTGACGAGCACTTCAAGCTCCCATTGGGCTGAAAGACTGCGGTCTTTTGTGACGACCGTCCAACCATCGTTGAGATCCATGATATGTCGTTTGCCGGCGTTGACCATGGGTTCGACCGTAAAGATCATGCCTGGTTCGAATTTGGCCGTAGGCATGCTGATGGGGACGTGGCAGACGTGAGGTTCTCCGTGGAAAACGCGGCCGATACCGTGACCGCCGTATTCGTGAACAATCGAAAGTCCCAGGGGTTTGATGAAATTCTGACAAGCAATGCCGATGTCATTGAAGCAATTGCCCGGTTTTACGGCTTCGATACCGGCCCACATGCAGCCCCATGTCGCCTGCACCAGACGCTGTCCTGCGATCGTGGGTTTTCCGACGATGAACATGCGTGAATTGTCGCCGAAGAATCCGTCCTTGACGATGGTGACATCGATATTGACGATATCGCCTTTTTTGAGAATCTTCTTCTCACTCGGAATGCCGTGGCAGATGACGTTGTTGACCGAGATGCATGTCGCACGCGGATAAGGAACGCCGCCACCGCCGGGGTTGTATCCCAAACATGCGGATTTTGCTTGGAGAACATTGACCGTGTAGTCAAGCATCAGGTTGTCGAGTTCAAGCGTGCTGACACCGGCTTTGACATAGGGGGTGATGAAGTCCAGAAGTTCGGCGGCCTGAGCACCAACTCGGCGCATGGCTTCGATTTCTTCAGGTGTATTGATTGTAATTTTTGCCATTTTGTTCAGAGCTGCTTTCTGCAGCATTTTTCAGATTATTCGGTGCGGGTCCAGCCGTAGGGCAGACCAAGACGATGAAGCGCAGCCTGTTCGATTTCGACAGAGGCATTTGTTTCGGCAACGCTTGTGGGTACTTCCGCAAGCATGATGCTGCGGTCCGAGAGCGTGGCACAGTACAGCACCGTGGCGACGACTTCGCCGCTTTCGTTTAACAGATCGGCACCAGGCTCCAATTGCAGGGGCTTGTCGGCGGCCAGAACGATCGTGCGGCGATTGGTTTTGCCGATGTGTTCGATACGGCTGACGACTTCCTGACAGGTGTAGCAGCCTTTGTTAAAGGAAATGCCGCGCACGAGATCAAGATTGACGGCGTGCGGAGTAAACCGGTCGGAACTCTGAGCAAAGACCCAAGGCTGGCCCGCTCCGGCACAGGCTGCCCACCACAGGGCGGGTGAACAGGAGCAGGAGACGGAATCCTTGTTGACGACGGCCAGTCCCAGTCCATCGGGCAGCGCGGCAGCGATTCGTGTTTCAACGCGCGCTGCGGGCAGATCAAAAATCAAGGCTCCTGCGGGCAGATTCTCGGGGCGTTTCCCGATGAAGCCGACGACTTCTCGATTCAGGTCAAGTTCGATTGTGACTTTGCTGCGCAGAACGTACATTTTCAGACGTTTGACCAAAGCCTCAGCTTGGGAGGCGGCAACGATCATGCCGATGCTTTCACCGTCTTGAAAAAGACGAGGCGTGGCAAGCAGTCTGCCTTTGGGCGAGCAGTAGCCGGCTGCCATGAGGTCGTCGGAGAGTTTTGTCACGTCATTGGTAAGCTGACCTTGTAAAAAAGTGAAACGGTCCGCTCCCGATACGTTGATGAGTGCAAGAGTGCTTAGGCAGGAGAGCATTCCTACCGTAGAATTCGCATCAGTCATTTCAGTTCTTTGGCTGTAGTTTGAGGCGGCGCATCAATTCAGTAATCAGAGTGCGCCCTTTTTTGCTGTGTGCGCGTATTGTACTAGAGCAGGTTGGCTTGGCTGACGATCGGCGTGTCGTTTGCCGTTTTTGTGCTGTGTGGTTCGTTGTCGCGCAAGTGTCGTGCCAAACTGCCGCTGTTGTGTATTCGATAAGAGATTGCCCGAGTGAGTTCCAAGACCGACAATTCAGAGCCGAAAGAGGTTTCCGCAGCTGCTCAAGCAAAGCCGACGGCTGCTCGTGCGCGAAAAAGCGCTAAGTCAGCTGCAGATTCCAAATCGACATCAGGAGTCAGAAAAGCGCCGGCCAAGCGGGCCAAGACTTCGTCAACTGCAAAAAAAGCTTCTCGACCGCGTAAATCGCTCACCAAAAAAAACGCCGAGACGGCAAAGACGGAAGCAAAGACAATAGGCATCGTTATGGATGCTGAAGGCAAGCGCGAACCTTCTGAGATTTCGGAGTCTGAAGCCAAAGCTCAAGAGTTGGTTTTGCATCCATTGCAGGAAAAAGCGACAGATGCCGAATCGAAGACAATAAAGCAGGGTATCTG
>DXSO01000236.1 GCA_019410445.1 Sutterella sp. | reverse complement strand
CTTCTCGGGAGATTCGATCGACTTTTTCGGGATCGTTGAGATATTCGCCGTTGACGAGCATGTCTTCGCGCAGCAGCAGAGGCGAATCTTTGATCTTGCGCTGCTGTTGCTGCGGCGTTTGCACGAAACTCACCATGCCTTCGTCAATGATCGAGTTGCCGCCGTATGTCGGCATCTTTTCCAGAATAATCGTTCGGGCTCCTTGCCGGGCGGCTTCGATTCCGGCGGCAATCCCGGCAAAGCCGGAACCGACGATGACAACATCCCAATTCTCAATTTTTGCAGAATCAACCATGATTATTTGCAAAATAAACCAATATAAGCAAGTCTGGAAATGGAGATATTACGCTGAGAGTCCAGGAGTGGACTGCCAGACATTTTTGACCATCTGAATGAACTGCTGAGTGACGGCATCAGGAAAGCGCTGAACCGTTCTCAAAAGCCAGGCGTTTTTGCGCGGCAGATCCCAGTCCGGAAGGATGCGGTGCAGTCGCCCGCTTTGCAAGCCTTCGTGGGCAAGAAAAAGCGGAAGACCGATTGCAATTCCTGCTCCGGTCAAAGCGGCGTTGTACAGCGCTATGTCTGTTCCCAGGCAATGAACGCCCACGGGATCGAAATGCTGGGTTTCCCAGTATTTCTTATGTCCCAGTGTGATCGTATCGCTTTCGGGGCCTCGAAGCAGTTTGTGCTGCTTGAGCTGCTCGATGCTCTGGGCAAAACCGTGTTTTTCCACATATTCCTTTGAGCAGGCGCAGACGTATTCGATCGAGCCCAGCTTTAGGGCGATGACGTTGTCGTTGGGCGGTTCCGGCGCCAGGATGATGGAAAATTCATGAGGCTGCTGCGGCAGCGTTGAGGGCGCGGCGCTCGGTGACAAATGCAGCAGAAACTTGCGCATTGGGTTGATGTTTTCCAACAGCCGCGGAAAAACGCTGCCGCCGAGCGTTACAGGGGCTTCCAAACGAACCGTAGGGATGAATTCGGTGGCAAGGCTTGCTTCGAATTCTTCCAGCGAACGCATCAGCGGAGCTTGTGCGGTGATGAAGCGAACGCCGGCATCAGTGGGCGTGATCCCGTTTTGATGACGCAGGCACAAAGTCACCCCGAGGGCTTCTTCAAGCGCCTTGACTCTGCGGGAGATCTGGCTTGCCGTTGTTCCCAGCTGATCGGCTGCAAGAGAAAACGAGCCGAGTTTGACGCTCAGTTCAAACGCTTCGAATCGTTCAAAGAAGTTGAGATACAAGTTCGTGCTCCTTGTGCAGGCCGTCGGCGAACAACTGCGCCAAATGCAGGCAGATCGGATTGGCGGCGAATTCGGGATGAATGCGAATGGCTAGTGGAATGTCGGCGGAACGCGACGGGTATAAAAGCCGAACCATCGGGCAGAGTTCTTTAGCGAGCAGAAATCCGGATCGGGTGAGTTCGACGGCAATGCCTTCGTCACGGGCAAGTGCGTTGATCAAACTGTCTTCGCTTCGAAAAATGCGCTCCTGCTTTAAAACGACCGGATAACGTTCTTCGGCGCGAATGAGTACGGTCTTTGAGTGCGTCACCGAGCTCGTTTTCAAGATGGTGTGCAAGGAAAGATCCTCATGACTCGAGGGTTCGCCATGCTTGAGGACGAATGCTTCGGAGGCGGCGACCAGCGTGGGAAAGTGACCGATGAGACGCGCGCCGGGCAGCGGTCCGTCGGCTCGAAAAAGCACGAGGTGACTGCTGAGGCTTGACTGGAGCTGATCGTCTTCGTAGAGGGTCAGATTCAGGGTGACGTTCGGAAAGCGCACGCGAAGCGCTCGCGTGACGCGTTCGCCGTAGCCCGGAAAAAACTTCGCGGGCATGGCGCAGCTGAGCGTGGTTACGACGTCGTTGACGGCTTCCGTGCTTTCAAACGAGGTGCAGTTTCGCTGCGTTGCTTCAATCAGCGGAGAGATTCTTCCGTACAGACGCCGTCCTGAGGCCGTCAGCTGCAGGCCGCTTCGATTGCGAATGAAGAGCTGCTGCTGCAGTTTGTTTTCCAATGCGTCGAGTCTTCGTTTGATGTTGGAGGCGTCCGCTGCCGTTTCTCTGGCCGTGGCGGCGAAGGATCCCAGGCGGACGAGCTCGCAGAACAGCTGCCATTCTTCAAACTTGATTCTGAGCTTCATTGTGGTGATTAATGCAAAGAAAAATGACCTTTGCGGCTATTTTAGCAATGAGACTGCTTCTCTAGAATGCCCTGCAGTCATTCGAACGGACTGCTTTTCAAACAATTGCTAGTCCCGAAGACGTACCTAATATGAGTTAAGGAGAGAGAAATGGCTCAGATGTCTCGTCGTAATTTTTTTGCCTTTGCCTCCGCCGGTGCGGTCACGACTACCTTGGGTATGTCGGCTTCGGCAGCCGCGGGCACGAAGATTCCCGCCAAATGGGATGAAACGGTTGACGTTTTGATCGTGGG
>DXSO01000235.1 GCA_019410445.1 Sutterella sp. | reverse complement strand
CAAAAACAGCGTGCCGGCGTTTCGATCTGCCATAACATGCGACAAACCACTTGAAGCAATGGCGATGTCGAATGAACCCGAGGATGCCGCCTCAAGAAACGACCGGGGCGAATACCAGTCAACCACCAGTTTTCTGGGACTGATTTCCCGACGAATCGCTCTCATCGTCTCGGAAAAATAGCTCAGCATCAACGAGCGCCCGTAGGTATTGACGATAGCCAGACGCACCGCGGCTTCATCGGTTTGTGCGGAACAAAAGGCTTGCGTTGACAGACTCAAAGCAAGCAGCATCGCGGCCAATGACTGAAAGAATCGCTTAGCGGACACAAAAACTTCCAAAATCAGATTACAAAACTTGATTGATGCAATCAGGGGCATTGCAACCGTTTTTTCCGCGGCTAACACAATGCCCCTGATCTTTGGAAATCAATGCACTGCCTTGATTTCCTTTTGTTCGCCCTTAAAAGAGCGTCGGCTCATAATATCCGGCAAAAAGTACGCTTGCACGCAAAAAGAGCGCACCCATGATGCCTAAGACAGCGCTCACAGCCAGTGCCTTGTGATTGCGTGTGACCAAGTTGATCGACAGCGGAATGATTGACCCAAAGACAATCACGCCGAGCCAGAACATCAAGGACTGTTCGCCTCCGATGAGCGCCTGCGCACCCGCGCGGGCTGCCGAAGAAGCCGAACTCGTTGCCACATGCACAAAAGCGAAGATTGTAAAGAGTTCCACAACTTCAACCCACAAAGCCGTGCGGCGACTCCAGAAGACCTTTTCTTTGGGCAGGCGGCCGCTCACCATCAGCAGCTCGATGCAGCCGATCGCGCTCGCCATGCCCGACATGATCCACAGCAGCGGCAGCAATGCCGTATTCCAGAGCGTCACGCCAACGGCCTGAGTCAGCAGAAAGCCGGAATAGATCGTGGCAGCGACACCGAGTGCGGCCAAGGCACGATTGAACCAATTGCTTTCAATGATGCGACGCCAGCTCTGCCCCTTAAAGATAATGCCCGCGAAAACAAGCGAGTAAAAAAGCGTGCAGACGCACTGAAGCACCAACAGGCAGATGCCGATGAACATCCAGCTGCCCAGATTAAAGGAAAGATCCATCAACGCACTGATTGCGGCGATCGGCAAATTGAGAATACGGTTGAGATGGCTCATCACCAACAGTGTTCCTGCAATGCCTGCAAACGTGCAGACATAGACAAGGGCCTTTTCCCGCACCCAATTGTTGAGAAACATTCCCATGCCCGAGAGACCGACAAACCAGAGGAAAAACGCGATCGTCCAGCCCCAGTGGGCTACCTGCGTTTGAGCGGTAAAGTCGCTGAGATCAATCATTTCTGCACCACCACGTAGTAGTTGGGTTCCGTACCGCGGCCTTCAAGAAGACGCTGCGTTTTTGAATCCCGAATTTTTTTGGAAATGGCCGACTGAGGATCGGTCGTATCGCCAAACAGACGCGCTTGAGCCGGACACGCCGTCACGCACGCAGGCTGCTGCCCTTGCTTGACAAGTTCCAAGCACCCAGCTCCCATGCATTTGGAGGGTAATCCTGTTATCGGATGCGTCCAACGTGCGTTGTATGGACACGATGCAATGCAGTAGTTGCAACCGATGCACTTGTCCGGATCATTGCGCACCAGTCCGTTTTCGTCGTAGTAGTTGGCTCCGAACGGACAGGTCTCCACGCAGGGAGCGTTTTCACAATGCTGGCACTGCACGAGAATCTGCAGCGGACGGTTCTTTTCAACCTTCATACTGCGGATATTGCAGAAAATCGTCTGCCAGCCCTCGTTGAACTCGTTGAAAAGTTCCGGATAGTTGGTCTGCGCGCATGCAGCCGAACAGGCGCCGCAGTGGATGCATTGCGTAGCGTCGAACAGATGCGCAAGCTGTTTTGTTTTTTTCGTCATTTTTTTCAGCCTTTGATGGGAGTGACACGTACACAGGCGTTATTGGCCAGCGCACCCGAAAGCGGCTCGGCATAGCCAGTCGTAAACCAATGCGCATTGATGCCTTCCTTGACGAATTCAAAGCGCGGATCATTAACCAGGGTCTTGGTGCGAACGCCGCCCGAGAAGCCGAAAGCGAAGACGCTGCCGGCAATCACCTTCTTGGTCACCGTCACCTGTACCTTCGCGTGATAGTCGCGATCCACGCCCTCGATCATGACGAAGGACTTGTTTTCGATGCCCAGACGATGCGCATCAAGCGGATTCATCCACAACGTGCGATCGCCCAAAAAGCGCGTGGTCGCTGCAAACATGGCAAGTCCCGAGCACGAGGTGCAGTTCTTGCCGGAGACAAGCACAAACTCGTTGGAATTGGGCTTGGGAGCCGTGTACGCAGGTACCTTCTGATACCCGCACTGAGCCGGAATCTTCTCGTAGCCGGCCTTGGCAAAGGATTTAAAGCCGTAAATTTCCAC
>DXSO01000234.1:2255-2468 GCA_019410445.1 Sutterella sp. | reverse complement strand
CTCTACGAGTGGACGACGCAGGAATTGGGCATTGAATGGCTGCCCGTCGTTACCTGGGCGGGCGGACACAGCGTGCCCCGCACACTGACGGTTCAGTCCGGATCCGGAAAAGAGATCTACGAAAAAGCACTGAAAAAACTTCAGTCCTACGGCGTCGAGATTCGCTGCGGCACTTATGTGGAACGCATTGACCGCACCGAAGAAGGCGTACTG
>DXSO01000234.1:0-2245 GCA_019410445.1 Sutterella sp. | reverse complement strand
ATTTTGCCGCCGCCAAAGGCGTCGTTCTGGCCTACGGAGGTTTTTCGGCCGACGTCGAGTATCGATCCGTCATCGATCCGCTCTACAGGCAGTTTGAAACCACCAATCAGCCCGGAGCAACGGGAGAGCTGTGGATCGAAAGCAGCCGCATCGGCTGCATGCTGATCGATGCCTGCCAAATCCAGTGCACTCCATGGAGCAATCCGCGCGAAAAAGGCATGGGCCGAGCCTGGCTTTTCAGTGACTTCGTCGGCGCCGACGCAGGTCTTTGGGTGACGAGCCTCGGAGAGCGTTTCGTCAACGAACTCGGAAACCGAAAAAACAGCGCGGAAGCCGTTTTGAACGTACACCGCCAGAAACTGAGGGCGCTTGCCATCGGCAATCATGTCAGCAAGCAAAGACTTGACGCCATTCGCCCCGGCTTTATGGACGAGATGCTTTCCTTGAAACTGATCGATCAATACGATTCGCTCGAAGACATCGAACGCGCATGGGGCATGCCCAACGGCCGTCTGGCTGCGACCGTCGCACACTACAACAAGTCGCTCAAAGCGCGCCGCGACCGAGATTTTCTCCGACCGATCCAGTGCGACATTCCCTTGACGGAGGGTCCCTGGTACGTTGCCGAAATGAGTCCGAAAGTCCATCACTGCATGGGAGGGCTTTATACCAATGCCGATGCCCAATGCATCGACGCGACCAGCGGAGAGCTCATCGCACGTCTTTATGCCGCAGGAGAATGTGCCGGAGGCGTGCACGGAGCCTGTCGCATGGGATCCTGCGCCATCCTTGACTGCCTGATCATGGGTCGCATCGCCGGTCGCAACGCGGCGCAAGCCGGCTGAGGCCGACACGAAACTTTCTCGGCGGCAATACTCGCCAACAAGTCCGACTTGTGGCACAATCGCACCCGATCAAACGGATTTCTCAGTGTTTGCCGTGGCCTTCGGGCCAATGAAACCTGAATTACAAACCACCCCGACGCGGGCGTTTGCCTGCGCGGATGCAAAGTCAATGAAGCCGTTTCCTTGTGAAACGGCCGCATTGTCTGCGGTGTGGGTGACGTCTGTCGTCGGTTTCTCAACCTATCGACAACAGGAACCCCGCCATGACAATGACATTTACTTCCCGCATCCCGGCTCGACAGTTCGGATTTGAGTCCGACACAACGATCCCGGGGTTTGAACCTCTGCAGCACCCTCCGACTGCTCCCGCTCTCATCGCGCCGATCGATCCCGATCATGTTTTTGAGGAATCCTTCCTCAAGGATTTGGTTTTGTGGTGGACGGCCGACGATACCCGCACGCCCCTGTACATTTCAGGACCCACGGGCTGCGGCAAGACGACTTCCGTTCTTCAGTTTCTCGCGCGCCTCAATGCGGCAAGCGTTTCGCTTACCTGCTCGCGCCGATTCGTCAAGGACGATCTCGTCGGCCGCTGGGGAGCCGTCAACGGAGGCTTTTCCTGGTTTGACGGTCCGGCCACTTTTGCGTGGAAAACCGGTGCCGTACTGCTCATCAACGAGTTCTCGCTTGCTCCGCCCGAAGTCTGGGTGGGTGCCAACGACATCTTTGAAGGGCAGTCGATCACCATCGAGAAGACGGGAGTCACCGTAGTTCGGCATCCCAATGCGCGCGTCATCATCACCGACAACTGTCGATGCGCATGCAGCCCGGATCAAAACTACAGCTCAAGGAATCTGCAGGATGCGAGCACGTGCGATCGCTTCTGGCACATGACGGCCAAGTGGCCCGATGAAGCCGTTGAGCGCGGAATCGTCGAAGCCAAATGCCGTCGGCTTTTCGCCGGCGTCCTGCCCGAAGACATTCTCCAAGCGATCGCGCAGAGCGCCGCGGCTTTCGCTCGGGCGACTCGGAAAAACGACTTGAATAATCGAGACCGTTTTTGCGAAGACGCTCTTGCCGCAGTGAGTACGCGCGTCGTGCTGCGATTGGCTGAAATCCTCGCCAGGCTTCTGGCCGACGGCCACGGATTCGATCCGTCGCTGGAACGCGCCGTTGCCCTGTCGATCGGCAGCGCATTTTCCAATGCGCAATGTTTGTCGATGACGGAACTGGCGGCCTTTCACTTCGCAGCCCTTCGCAAAAAGCTCACGAGCTCAAAAAGCAAAAGCAAGGCAAAAGTTCCTCAGCTGCGTCTTACGACGGAGCAGGACTTTTTCTGATCCTCTTTTGTCACGCATCCCGCCCATCCGCAGCGGCTCTGCGCCGATGTGAACTCTCCT
>DXSO01000233.1 GCA_019410445.1 Sutterella sp. | reverse complement strand
TCCGTTTCGCGGAATTTTCGGAGCCTTCGGGCTCCGTTTTTTTATGTGCGCCGCGGTGATTAAAAATCAATGATCTTGAGCGCAATTTGAGCACAGGCTCGGGCGTCGGCAAGTGCGTGATGGTGATTGGTGAGATCGAAGCCGCAAAAGGCCGCCACGGTTCCGAGCTTATGGTCGGGAAGCTGAGGCAGAAGGCGCCGAGAGGCTTTGCAGGTACACAAGAAACGATAATTCGGATAGGGCATTCCGTAAGAGGCAAAGACGGCTTTCAGACAGCTTTCGTCAAAGGGGCTGTTATGCGCGACGAGCGGCAGATTGCCGATGCGCGGCTCAATGAGCGACCAGACGTCCGGAAAAAGATCCGCGCTGTCCGTATCCTGCGCAGTCAGCCCGTGGACGCGTACGTTCCAATGCGAATAAAAGTTCGGTGTCGGGTGAATAAGCCGGTAGAACTCATCGACGATCTCGTTTTCTCGAACGATCACGACTCCGATGCTGCATACGCTTGAGCGATGCTGATTGGCGGTTTCAAAATCGATGGCGGCGAAACTTTTCATAAACGTTTAGTCAAAAATCTGGGGGATAAGGCACGGAATCCGTGGGACGAAATAGTACGCAACAGGCAAGAGTGACGCTTGAAATTTCTGCTCTCGGAGAGAAAAACCGTGAAAATTTCCCGCTTTGGAACGTTCTTTGTCAGTTGCTGGCGTGTTGCGTCGGACGGCATGCTGAACCTCCGCTCCGATCATTCGCCGTGGACTTGGGACAATGCAGGGCGTCGTCCAAGGCTACAATGTTCGGCGAATTTGCTTTTTCTTCATTGAGACGCTCAAGGCGTCTCCGTATGGATTCGGATCATGACAACATCAAATCAAACGACAGTGGATTTGGATGCACCTTGCCCGTGCGGTTCCGGTAAAAGTGCGCGGGAGTGCTGCGCTCCTTTGGTTTTTGACGGAGTTGTTTCCAAGCGCCCGGATGCCGTCATGCGCAGTCGCTACAGTGCTTTTGTTTGGAAAAACGACGAGTATCTGGCACGCAGCTGGCATCCGCAGAGTCGTCCGGACGATGTCAGTGTAAGCGACGATATTCAGTGGACGGGCTTGTCGGTGGGGCTGTGCCGGTTTTTGTCGTCGATTGAAGCCACGGTGGATTTTGTGGCGCACGGCAAAGAATTGGATACCGGAAAGGAGTTTGAGCTCAAGGAGCAAAGCCTGTTCATTCGGTTCAAGGGAGCCTGGCTGTATTACGACGGACAGGCTGAGGTTGTTTATTTGAATGAAGAACAAGACCACTGACCAAGTGTTCTAGAAAATATCAACTGCGGGTTTGAAGAGCGCAGAGGAATTGCTTTTGGGAAACGCGTCGAAGGAAAAACATCCCGCATGACTGGACAGCAGTACATGCGGGATGGACTTCTTCCAAGCCGATTAAGTTTTACTTGGCGTATTCGGCTGCGCTGGCGCCGGCCAGACGGCCATAAGTAAAGACGTCGGCAATGGCGTTGCCGCCGAGTCGATTGGCACCGTGAATGCCGCCCGTGACTTCACCGGCAGCAAAGAGTCCGGCGATGGGCTTTCCATTGGTGCCGATTACTTCGGCTTTGGTATTGATTTTTACGCCGCCCATCGTGTGGTGCACGGTGGGAACTTTCAGACAGGCGTACCAAGGACCTTCGGTCATCGGAGCATCATCGGTGTTCGTTGCGGCGAAGCCGAATTTGTCCTTTTCAACCTGATGCGACGCAGCCTTGTTGTATTCAGCTACGGCCGCTTTCAGGTTGTCTGCGGGAACGTTGATTACCTTGGCCAGTTCTTCGAGCGTATCGGCGGTTTTGACGCGTCCCAGCGCGAGCATATCCTTCATCGTTACGCCCATTCGGTCGGGCTTGTTGATGTCGGGGTAGCGCAATTTGTTCATGAGGAGCCAGTAAGTGCCCTTGGGCTGCTGGAAGATGGCTTTGCAGAGAGTATCTCGTGCGGCAGCTTCGCTTACAAAGCGATCGCCGTTAAGGTTGACGAAAATACGGTTGCGGCCGCTCGTGGCGATATCCTGCATTAGACCAGTGCCCGGAGTTCCGTTCGGATGCAGCTGAATGTCGGACAGTCCGATGAGCTCGGCTCCGACGTCTTTTGCCATCACAAGACCGTCGCCTTGGGCGGCTTTATTGATGTTCGTAGTGCCGATATTGTTGTCAAGGACGACTTCCTTCCAAACGCCGGTGTTGACTTCTTGCCGGAACTTCACATTGGCGCCGAAACCGCCTGTGGCCAGTACCACGCTTGACGCTTTAATCGTAACCGGTTGACCGTGACGAACGGCTTGTACGCCCGTCACTTTGCCGGCCTTGTCCGTCAGGATGGCCTGAGCCGGACATTCCATCAAAAACTCGACGCGATCCTTGTATTTTGTCTTGAGTACATTTTCAAAGACTGAGGTGTAGGCATAACCCGCAGGTTTGACGCCATAGTGAC
>DXSO01000232.1:2256-2476 GCA_019410445.1 Sutterella sp. | reverse complement strand
ATCCAGTACGCATGATGCGCGCGGTACGCATTTCCGCCAAATTGGGTTTTAAGATCGAACGTTCGACGGACAAGGCCATTGCAGAAATGGCGCCATTGCTCGGCAATGTGCCGGCGGCGCGTCTTTTCGACGAGATGATCAAGCTTTTCACTTGCGGACACGCCGAGGATTGTTTGATCAAACTGCGTCAGGCCGGACTGCATCGCTCGCTGCTGCCGAT
>DXSO01000232.1:0-2246 GCA_019410445.1 Sutterella sp. | reverse complement strand
ATTCTTGATGAGCCTGATGGTGAAAAGTTCCTGATGCTTGCTCTCAAGCGCACGGACGAACGCATTGCAGTCGGCAAAAAGATTTCTCCTGCATTTTTATTCGCAACGCTTCTGTGGCCGCAGGTCAAGAAGCGTTGGGATGCCTACCAGGACGGCGATAAGAAAAAGGCGATGACAAGATCCACGGCGCTGTATGCCGCAGCCGATGACGTGATCGCCACGCAGACGGCAAAACTGGCTATTCAGCATCGATTCGTAGCCGATATGAAGCTGATTTGGATGCTTCAGCTTCGGTTTGAGCGTCGTACGGGAAAGAACCCTTACACGTTGGTCGAGCACCCCAAATACCGTGCCGGCTATGACTTTATGCTTTTGAGAAGTCTGCTCGGTCATGTCCCCGAAAGTCTTGTGCATTGGTGGGAGACGTTTGTGGATGCCGACCAGGACAAACGTGCTGAGATGATTGCTCTTGCTCAGCAGCAGGCAAGGCAGACGGCTGCGGAGGCTCGAGCAGGCAGTCGACAAAAGCAAAAAGAAGCGCTTGAAGACGATCGCTTCACTGAAGAAGCCACGCGCTACGAACCGCCTTCCGGACGTGCGTCACGGCGCCGACGCAGCGGTTCGAAGCGAGCTGCGCAGAGTGCGGTGCCGGAGCCGGTCGAACAGGCAGGCGAATCCGCACAACAAATTCCGAAGCCTAGACGTCGCCGTCGTCGTCCGAGCAAAGCGAAAACGCAAACGAGCGGAGAAACATCGTGACGTGGGCTGCAATTGCTCTCGGAGCCAATTTGGGAGAACCCCGCAAGACTCTTCAGTCAGCGGCTCTTTCGATTGGACGCCTTCCCCGGACTCAGGTCATTCAATTGAGTTCGTTTTACGTGACTGAGCCGATCGACTCTTCAGGGCCGGACTATGTCAATGCGGTGATGACGGTTTCGACGCAGTTGTCTGCTGAGGAGCTGCTGCGAGGACTTTTTGAAATTGAAGATGCCGCTTTGCGTGTTCGGCCTATCGGCGTTCACAATGCTCCTCGAACGCTCGATTTGGATTTGCTGCTTTACGGCGAAGAGGTCAGGGACACTGAATTTCTGAGGCTGCCGCATCCCCGCATGCACCAAAGAGCGTTTGTTTTGGTGCCGCTTTTGGAAATAGCTCCGGAATGTATTATTCCCGGAAAAGGAAGGGCGTCTGAGTTTTTGGATGCCGTGCAGGATCAGAGAATCGAACGACTTGATTGATAAGTACGCTGCATGACGCGCAATCAGTTGTTGTCGGATCAATTCGTGCGACAATACGTAAAGTCCGCGCAGGCACTCTTTCATAAAGGGGTGCTTGGTTGCGAAAAATCAGTTGTCGTTGAGTTCAACGCAGGAGAATGAAAAGTGAATCGAAAATTTATTGCAACCCTTGCCGCCGGCGTTATGGCCGTTGCCTCGTTGGCAGCAAATGCCGCCGATGCGCTTCGTGTCGGAACGCATCCGACCTTTGCTCCGTTTGAATTTCTCGACAGCAGCACCCGCGAATATGTCGGATTCGACATGGACATGATTCGAGAAATCGGCAAGCGCATGAATGTCGAGATCGAGTTCGTGAATATGGGCTTTGATGGATTGATTCCCGCCTTGATGACCAACAATATCGACATTGTGGTAAGCGGTGTGACGATTACCGAAGAGCGCAAAAAGCGAGTGGATTTCTGCGAACCGTACTACGAGGCCGGGCAGGGATTGATGATTCGCGCCGGCGAAGAGGCCAAGTATCAGAAAATCGAGGATCTGCACAACAAGACGATCGCCGTGCAGATCGGTACGACCGGAGCCGAAGTGGCCAAGGGCATTCCCGGTTCGAAGATCAAAGCCTTCAATACCAGTGCGGAAGCATTCATGGATTTGAAGATGAAGGGCAGTGATGCTGTCATTACAGACCGTCCTGTGATTGGCTACTTCTTTGTAGCCAATGCCCGCGCGGCAAAGGGACTCAAGCAGCAGCCCATGAAGTTTGACAGCGAATATTTTGGATTTGCCGTCAAAAAGGGCAATAAGGAGTTGCTCGACAAGGTCAACGCAGCCATGAAGAGCATGCGAGAAGACGGTACTTATCAGAAGATTTATTCCAAGTGGTTTGGTGAATCCTAATCGGTGAGCTGAAACCACCCAGGGAAATGACGGTCGCCGAGTGCAAGCTCGCCGGCCGTTTTTTCTCTGAGGCTGATTTTTATTTTCTCTTCTAGCGGACTTTTCCAATGG
>DXSO01000231.1 GCA_019410445.1 Sutterella sp. | reverse complement strand
GGCGGTGGTGTGAGAGGTCGGTAGGCGAATTAATCGCCTACCACCTACTCGATTGAAAATTTTTGAAATAAAAATCAGGGTAGGTTACTCAATGCACAAAGCACTTTGTAAACCATCAGTGTATTTCGCTTGATGCCATGGCTTTGTTGAGGCTATCCAAAAGCAAGGTTTTATGGCGTTGCTCGTGAAGCGTTCCGACATAGGCACGGATCAGTTCGGCTGTTTGCCAGTGCTTGGTCGAGGAAATGCCGAGCATGGATCGTATTGCTGCGGTAAAGAGTTCTTCATGACAATCTGCCCCATTGGGTAAAACGGGGGTTGTCGTAATGCGTCGAGCTTCTTCTTCAATGGCAAAGAGCATTGGAAACAGAATTCCCGCAGGAAGACGCTGTGCGGCCTGGGCGGAAAATTGAGATAGTTTTTCGAGATAGTGATCTATATTGGTCGGTAGAAAATGCGCAAGTGTCGGTTTGACGGCATCTTCTCGCAGGCGATCGGAAAGTTCGCGAAGCACGCCGAGCATTGTGCGCGCGAAGCTTTCCGCTACGGCTCTCGGAGGAGTATCGGGTAGAGAACGAATCAAAAGTTCCCCTTTACGCGTATCGCTGAGCAAACACTCAAAAAGCATTTGCTGTGCGGCTTCGGGAGAAAGACTTTTAACCGCATCAGTCAGAGCATCGGCGTAGCCGTAGTGATCCATGCCTGCTCCTTGTTAAGCTTTGGGGCTTCCGGATTTATTGCGGGAAGCTGGTCGGGAGGATATTTCGGGATTGCTTCTGTTTGCATCACCATGATCCTGGACAGCGAGTTGCTTGGATTCGGCAATGGATACCGAAGCATTTTTTCTCGGGCGACCGGGAGCGCGATGCTCAACTGCGCTGGGAGTAATTTGAAGGCTGCGCACAAGACGATTGGCTAAATCATCGTTGGCGTTTTCCGCCGATTTTGCTGGAGCAGAAACAGTTTTCGGACCGACGGATGTCTTCGGAGAAGCCGTAGCCAGTCGAGCTTCTGTTTTGAGAATTCGAACGGCTATTTGGGGCGTGCGGTTCAACTGAGGCCGAGAAGGCTGCTTTCGATCGGATGGAACTTTTTTGGTTGTTTTTTGATCTGTTTGCTGCTTGGCTGCATTGCGGCTGCATTTGTTTGAGACAGTCGATGTCATGGACGGAGTGCTTCGCAGATCGACAACCTCATAGCCGTGGTCTTCGCACCAGCCTTTGAAGGCTTTGCGATCGGAGACAACGGCGCAGGCCGCATCATTTTCAATAACCCGAGAAAAGCCCAAAGACTTAATGCCTGCCGGCGCAGCTTCCATGAGTATGCCCAAGGCCAGCCCTTCGGGACTGTCCTTGAGAAAGCAAAAGACGGAGTCGCTTTTGCAAACATCACGGTCAACAATGTTTTTGATCTCGCCAGCCAAAACTCGGAATTCAGTTTTGTCCATGCGTTCGAGCCACTCGCTCAGAGCACTTTTTTGCATGAGTGAAAGGGCTCGATGGCATCGAAGAGCTTCCTGGCGTGTTTCAGCATATGTTTCAAAAATGTCATTGGACTCGACGTCCTGCATATCGTCGTGTGATGGCAGACCATCATGATCCAGTTCCATTGCTTTGAGTCCAAGAGCACTTAGCTCTTTGACTTTATTGTGCAGTTCTTCGTAGCGCGCAACGTACTGTGGAATCATCTGTTGTCGTGCGGTATAGACGGCTGTGTAGACGTCAGGCGACTTTTGCATGGCCTTCAACAGTTTTTTCGGAGATTTTTTCCAATCGTCGCCCAATGCTGAATCAAGAACTTTCTTGAGATTGCGTGTTTTGAAATTGCTTGCTTGGAGGCGGCCGGCGGTGTCGATGGCAAAAGAAAAAAGTTTGCTGTCGCTCACGATGATGCTTTCTTAGAGATTGTCGGTAAATGGATGGACTTGCCTGATAGCAGTAAGGTCAACCGAAATATTGTAGAGCGTGAGTCGTTTATTGAGAACGACGGAGGAATAGAAAAATCCCGAACAGCTTTGGAAAAAGACGGTTCGGGATTTTTTTGCTGCAGCACTAAGTGAAGAAATTAAGGTTCTTCACCGGTTTTGATTGGACGATTGTCATCGCTCACCCACTCGGACCAACTGCCGATATACAGTCCCGCAGCAGGAATGCCAGCTTGCATCATGGCTAGGTGATTGCAGCATGCCGATACGCCGGAGCCGCAGCTGTTGATCACGTCGGAATGCGCAACGCCGCCTAAAACGGCTTCAAACTCGGCTTTGAGTTCTTCGGGGGTTTTGAAGAGCTTATTCGGGCCGATGTTGTCAGAACTTGGACGATTGAGGCTGCCAGGAATATGGCCGGCTTTGGAATCATAGGTTTCGATTTCGCCGGTGTAGCGTTCATGCGCACGGGCATCCACAAGTGTGTAGTCGCCGACTTCCAGATTGCGCTCGACGAAATCATCGTCAAAAACGCGTTCAAGCGGCGTGGTGGCG
>DXSO01000230.1:1721-2490 GCA_019410445.1 Sutterella sp. | reverse complement strand
ATGAAAAATGAACCTTACGATTCTTCGGGCTGATGCCCGTGACATGCTCCGCCCTTGCGGGCGGAGCAATTCCCCTCGCCAATGTTGAACAGACCGGCATTTTGCCTCAGACCGTTTCGTGCGTACCCAATGCTTGTCTGCTTCTGAGGCTTCCAGAGCTCGGAACTGAGGAAGCATTCCGAGGTGGGTCTTGAACCTGTCTGCAACGTAGTTCTCGAAAAACTTAGGCTGGTCAACCAGACCTGCTTTCACAAGCTTCGGCCTTTAGGCCGGGGTAGTTGACTGGCTCTTCTTATTGTTGACAGCTGAATGCCAGTCGCATTTCAAAAGGACTTCAGCTCGTTATGAATATTTTAAGAATTATAAGACTCAGGATTTTCTTCGCATCGGAGAGCACCTGCAAATAACCGCACCACGATGTGTAGTACGTAAATATGTATGACGTCTTGAATGTATTGAGCCGAAATTTGTCCGTACTCAACGCACTTTAGACCCAAATCAGGGCAACTCTGACAGTCCATATCGTCAGTGAAACCGCACTGCTCGAACGGTTGCTCTCCTTTGACCTGCTTGAAATATCTAAGGAGAGCGGTTTCACACCCCCCCTGCTGGCTCCTCACTTTATGAGCGTACAAACCGTCAGTGCGCATCAGTTCGGGAAATCCGCACCCGTTCGATACGGCTGCGGGTTGCTTTAACCACATCGAACCGCAGTCCGCTGAACGTGATGGACTCTCCGGCCTGTCTCTTATACACATCTGACGCTGCC
>DXSO01000230.1:0-1711 GCA_019410445.1 Sutterella sp. | reverse complement strand
CTCTCCGGCTGTCGGAATCCGCCCGAACTTCTCCAAGAGCAGCCCGGCGAGCGTTGCGCAGCTGCCATTTTCGGGACGCAGTCCGCTCACCTGTGTGGTCTGTTCGACCAAGAAGAGGTCAGCAGCACCCTCTGCCGACCAACCTCCCGCAATCGGTTCGATAAAGCGTCCCTCGTTTTCATCCGGAAAATCACCCGCAATCGCTTCCAAAAGGTCATGCGTCGTCACTAAGCCCTGGATAATGCCGAATTCGTCAGCCACCAAAATAATGTGATGATTGCCCTCTTGAAAATTCCTCATCAATCCAATCACACTGACCGTTTCCGGCACCACCAATGCACGACGGCGCCGAGCAATGTCGGCAATAGCAGCAGGATTGAGCGTATCGCCGGCTAAATCCTTCGCTTTTAATATCCCGATCACATTGTCAAGCGACCCCTCACAGACGGGGTAGCAGCTGTGCGGCTCACGCTTGATCAGCGCGGCAATTTCCGATGCGGGATGTTCTAGATCGATCCAGACCACATCGCAGCGCGGCGTCATGATGGTTTTGACCGTACGTTCCGCCAAGGAAAGCACGCCTTCAACCATGTGCCGTTCCTCCTCAGCAAACATGTCAGGCTTGCGGTCTCGGGCAGTGTCCTCGGCAGCCGTGTCAACCTTTTCGCCGGGCCGGCCCATCAAATTCACAATCGCCGAAAGCGTGCGAGCGCGAAAGGGGAGCTTCTCCGTATGCTTACGCAGATTGCGGGCAGCCAATTGGTTGAAGAACTCGATCATGACCGAGAAGCCAATGGCCGCGTAGAGATAGCCCTTCGGTATATGGAAGCCGAACCCATCAGCCACGAGTGAGAGGCCGATCATGAGCAAAAACGACAAGCACAAAACCACCACGGTGGGATGTGCGTTGACGAAGGCCGTCAGCGGACGGCTGGCGAGCATCATGACGCCGATGGCAATTACTACTGCTGCCATCATCACGCCCAGATTGTCCACCATGCCGACGGCCGTAATAATGGAATCCAAGGAGAAGACCGCATCCAAAATCAAAATCTGGACGATCACCAGCCAAAAACTTGTCGCAGAACCCGCCGCGCTTTCTTCATGCGGACGCGCTTCCAATCGTTCATGAAGTTCTGAAGTGGCTTTAAAAAGCAAGAAGAGCCCGCCGGCGCAAAGAATAAGGTCACGCAGGGAAAACGAATGCCCCCAGAGCGTGAACAGCGGCGCTGTCAGCCCCACCAGCCAGCTCATCACCGAAAGCAAAGCTAGCCGCAGGAAAATGGCCATGCCTAAACCGGTATAAAGTGCACGGTCTTGCTGCTTTGCCGGCAGCTTTTTGGCCAGGATGGCAATAAAAACCAAATTGTCGATGCCGAGCACCAGCTCGAGCACAACAAGCGTCAAAAGTCCAACCCACAGGGTGGGATCAAAAAGAAATTCCATCAGCAGCAACAGAGCGGCTCTCGAATCAGCCGCGGAAGTCCCCGAACATAAGATATTTTTATAACGAAGATACAAAAACCCATGATTTCGGCTGCCTCGGATGATGAAGCGATTACTCTCATGGGTTTACATGCTGGAGATTATATTCCAAACGCCCGGAAACTAACTCCGGGAGGGCCTGACACCATCACACGTGCACTGCCGGTTGCACTGATCGGGTAGAGAGCGGGTTTGCACCTCGCTCCCTCCCACACCACCGGACGTG
>DXSO01000023.1:9149-19093 GCA_019410445.1 Sutterella sp. | reverse complement strand
TGGTCTTGCCGTGGTCAACGTGACCGATGGTGCCCACGTTCACATGGGGCTTGGTGCGTTCAAACTTACCCTTTGCCATTTTAGGTCTTGAGTCCTTCTTAAAAAAGGTTGGATCGGAAGAAAACTAGATCATTTTACTCCCGATCCGCATTTCACAATTACTTGGTCTTTTCAGCGATCACAGCATCAGCAACGTTCTTCGGAGCTTCAGCGTAGTGATCGAATTCCATCGTGTAGGTAGCACGACCCTGCGTGAGAGAACGCAGCGTGGTGGAGTAACCGAACATTTCGGCCAGCGGCACTTCGCAGCGAATAGCCTTGCCTCCGCCAGGAAGGTCGTCCATACCCTGGATGACGCCACGACGAGACGAAAGGTCGCCCATCACGTCGCCCATCTTTTCTTCCGGCGTTTCGACTTCCACCTTCATGATCGGCTCGAGCAGCACAGGGTTGGCCTTGCGCATACCATCCTTGAATGCCATGGAGGCAGCCATACGGAAGGCATTTTCGTTCGAGTCAACTTCATGGTAGGAACCGAAGTGCAGCGTCACCTTCACGTCCACAACCGGATAGCCTGCGAGCACACCAGACTTGAGCGTATCTTCGATACCCTTTTCGACGGCCGGGATGTATTCGCGCGGAACCACACCGCCCTTGATGGCATCGACGAATTCGAAGCCCTTGCCCGGTTCCATCGGCTCGAGCTTGAGCACGACGTGACCGTACTGGCCGCGACCGCCGGACTGCTTGGCAAACTTGCATTCTGCATTCTCGACCACGGAACGAATCGTTTCGCGGTAAGCCACCTGCGGACGGCCAACCGTGGCTTCAACGTTGAATTCGCGACGCATACGGTCAACGAGAATTTCAAGGTGAAGCTCGCCCATACCAGAAATAATGGTCTGGCCAGATTCTTCGTCGGTACGAACACGGAAAGAAGGATCTTCACGAGCGAGACGACCCAATGCGAGCGCCATCTTTTCCTGGTCAGCCTTGGTCTTGGGTTCAACAGCCTGGCTAATCACAGGTTCCGGGAATTCCATGCGTTCGAGAATGATCGGCTGAGCGATGTCGCAGAGCGTATCACCCGTCGTCACATCCTTCAGACCAACGGCGGCAGCAATGTCACCGGCTTCGGTTTCGGTGATTTCTTTACGTTCATTTGCGTGCATCTGCAGCAAACGACCAATACGTTCCTTCTTGTTCTTCACAGAGTTCAGAACCGTTTCGCCGGACTTCAGAACACCGGAGTACACACGCAAGAAGGTCAGCTGACCAACATACGGGTCAGTCATGATCTTGAATGCGAGAGCCGAGAACGGAGCGTTGTCGCTGGCTTCACGCGTGACTTCATTGTCGTTGAGGTCGAAACCAGGAACCGGCGGAATATCAACCGGTGCCGGCAACAGCTCAATCACGCCGTCGAGCATGCGCTGCACGCCCTTGTTCTTGAAGGAAGAACCGCAGAACATCGGCTGGATTTCACCAGCGATGGTGCGAGCACGAAGACCCTTGACGATTTCAGCTTCGGAGAGTTCACCCTCTTCGAGGTACTTGTTCATCAGTTCTTCGCTGGCTTCCGCAGCCGTCTCAACGAGCTTTTCACGCCATTCGTTGGCCGTGTCAACGAGCTCGGCAGGGATGTCGATGTATTCGAACTTGGTGCCCTGGCTGGCTTCGTCCCAAATGATGCCCTTCATCTTGATCAGATCAACGACGCCCTGGAAGTTGTCTTCCGAGCCGATGGGGATCACCACGGGGCAGGGATTGCCCTTGAGGCGAGTCTTCATCTGGTCGACGACCTTGAAGAAGTTAGCACCGGTACGGTCCATCTTGTTGACGAACGCAATACGGGGCACCTTGTACTTGTTGGCCTGACGCCAAACAGTTTCAGACTGGGGCTGAACGCCGCCCACAGCGCAGTAAACCATCACAGCGCCGTCGAGCACGCGCATGGAACGTTCAACTTCAACCGTGAAGTCCACGTGCCCCGGGGTGTCGATGATGTTCAGACGATGCGGCTGGAACTGCATGTCCATGCCACGCCAGAAGCAGGTCGTAGCGGCAGACGTAATCGTAATGCCGCGTTCCTGTTCCTGTTCCATCCAGTCCATGGTGGCGGCACCGTCGTGCACTTCACCCAACTTGTGGTTGACGCCGGTAAAGAACAGGATGCGTTCGGTCGTCGTGGTCTTGCCCGCGTCAATGTGGGCGGAAATGCCGATGTTGCGATAGCGCGAAATCGGAGTAGTACGAGCCATGACTTTTCTCTTCGTATGCGAGGCGCCGCCGAAGCGGCGGCGTCCTCATTGTTAATCGATGAATTAGAAGCGGAAATGCGAGAAGGCCTTGTTGGCTTCAGCCATACGATGGACTTCATCACGCTTCTTCATAGCGCCGCCGCGGCCTTCAGCAGCATCCAACAGCTCACCAGCCAAGCGTTGGGGCATGGACTTTTCGGAACGCGACTTGGCGCTTTCACGCAGCCAGCGCATAGCCAAAGCCATACGACGGACCGGACGCACTTCAACGGGCACCTGGTAGTTGGCACCACCGATACGGCGGCTCTTCACTTCCACGAGCGGACGGACGTTGTTGAGAGCGGTCTGGAACACTTCGAGAGCGTTCTTGCCGGTCTTTTCTTCAATTTGCTGCAACGCACCGTAGACGATGCGTTCGGCGACGGCCTTCTTGCCATCGAGCATGATTACGTTGATGAACTTGGAGATCTCAACGCTGCCGAACTTCGGATCCGGCAAAACTTCACGTTTGGGTACTTCGCGACGACGGGGCATTTTTTCCTCTTTCGTTGTCTTCAGTCATTTAATTGCGGTCTTTCTCTATGCATTTCGACCGCTTCACAATGCAGCACACTTATGGGCTGCGACTTACTCGGTCCTCTTATCAGCGGGACCGTCCGTACACGGCTGACAATCAGTCGCCGCGAATTACGCTGCCTTCGGGCGCTTAGCGCCGTACTTGGAACGAGACTGCTTGCGGTCCTTGACGCCCTGGGTGTCAAGAGAACCACGCACGATGTGGTAACGCACACCGGGCAAGTCCTTCACACGGCCGCCGCGGATGAGAACCACGGAGTGTTCCTGCAGATTGTGGCCTTCACCGCCAATGTAGGAAATCACTTCAAAGCCGTTGGTGAGACGCACCTTGGCAACCTTACGGAGAGCCGAGTTCGGCTTCTTCGGGGTGGTCGTGTAAACCTTGGTGCAAACGCCGCGCTTCTGCGGGCAGTTCTTAAGAGCAGGGCTCTTGCTCTTATCATGCGTAAGCTCACGAGGCTTGCGCACAAGCTGGTTAATAGTGGGCATATTGTCCGTTCTTCTTAATTACGACCGACAGAGAATTCCGTCGGTACAGTTGCTGGTGATAAAAGTCTTTTCTGGGCACTCGCAAACGACGCAGATTGGCTTTTTACGTGCGCAAAAAACCTCCTCCGACGAATGCTTTCCCGGAAAAGACCGTGATTTTCTCTTTTTTTTCAAATAATGTCAAGGGATTAGCACTTTCGGCTTCTTGGCCGCCTTTACAAGGCTTTTTCGTTGGTCAACTCTTCATTGTCGCTACAATCTTTCCGTCCTCTCGGGCACCGTCCCTTATTGAGTCCGAATCACCCTGTTTTTGTGTTTCTTCATGCTTTCAGATCTTCTCGCCGCACGCGTTGCGCACAATTACGAAAAAAACGAATACCCTGTTCTTTCATATCAGTTCGAAACATGGAAAAAAGACCGCCCGCTTGCCGGACTCAATATTCTCGATGCCACGCCTGTTTTTGAGAATACCCTCGCCAAACACGCTGCTTTGCTGGCTGCTGGCGCTCAACTTACGGTGGGCATCAACGATGTCATGCCTCGAAACAACGAAGTCGTTGCCTACCTGCGGCAAATTGGCATTCCCGTCATCGAACCTCGCCTAATCAGCGACCCTCTATCTTTCGATTTGGTTCTTGACTGCGCAGGCGCTTTTTCTGAATTGTCTCCACGTTTAGGTTTCGTGGAACTCACCCGCTCCGGTGTAAGCAAGTACGCTCATAAACAGTGCCCGGTTTACGTAGCCGATTCCGGAAAAATCAAACGCATTGAAACTTGCCTTGGAACAGGAGAAAGTTACTTCCGCGCGATGACTCAACTCGGTTTTGGTCAGTGGGAAGGTAAAAAACTTGTTGTCTTTGGCAGCGGAAAAGTCGGAACCGGTCTCATCACTTATGCTCATCGTTACGGCTGCAAAGTCAGTGTCGTCACGCGTCTCGAAGACATTTCCGAGTCAACACGCGCCTTATGCGCATCCGTCCTAGACGCAGGCGATGGCATGGGCATCGCCGAAGCCGTCAGTCAGGCCGACGCTGTTGTCACTGCAACGGGAGTACCGGGGGCGGCTACTGCATCCTGCCCTGCCGAAGTGTTCAATCGCTCCAAGGCAATTCTTGCCAACATGGGAGTTGAAGACGAATACGGTACCGGCGTCCCTGCAGGCCGCGTCCTTGAGGCCAAGCGCCCTGTCAACTTCATTCTCAAAGACCCCACTCTCATGAAGTACATTGATGCCACCATGGCCCTGCACAATGAAGGCGCCGTCATTCTGGCCAATTCAAACCAAAGCATCGGTCTGATCGAGCCCTGTGCTGAAACCGAAAACAGACTTCTGTCCATTTGTCGGGAAAATGGCACCATCGCCGATGAACTTCAATATATCTAAATCAAATCATTTAACTGAAGTTGCGGCAAATTGTCGCTATCTTCACACTTCTTTCAGTAATTTGCATTATGTCTACTCTTCTTATCCGCAACGTTCAGCTCAATGATCGCGTTACCAACATTTTGGTTCGCAACAACAGATACGAAAATCTCGACGCCGCTTCCGACACCGAAGCCGACGATACGTACGACGCCTCCGGTCAGGCCCTTGTTCCGAGCTTTTTTAATACGCACACCCATGCCTCCATGACACTGCTTCGCGGTTACGCCGATGACTTGCCGCTTTTCCCCTGGCTCAATGACCATATCTGGCCTTTTGAAGACAAGATGCGAGCTCAGGACATCTATGCCGGAGCAAAACTTGCCGCACTGGAAATGATTCGCAGCGGAACGACCTGGTTTTGCGACATGTACTGGATGGCTGAAGAAACGGTTCGAGCAGTTGCCGAATCAGGCATCCGAGCTACCGTCGGTGTCACCCTGATGGACCACCTCGGTGAAGCTGAGATCAAACGTCAACTCGATTTTTTGGCTAATTGGAAGGATCCGACAAACGGCCGTATTTCACTAGCCGTCGCTCCTCACGCCGTTTACACAGTCGGAGCCGATCTGCTGCAGCGTTGTGCGGAAGCCGCCCGCACGAACAAGCAAACGCTGACATTACACGTCTCGGAAACAACCAAGGAAGTTGAAGACTGCATTAAGGCCAACGGCATGAGCCCCGTTCGATGGCTCGATCATCTCGGCGTGCTCGACAGTAACGTCATTGCCGCGCACGTTGTACACATTGATGAGGAAGAAGCCGATATTCTCAAAGAACGCGGCGTTTGGATCGCACACAATCCATGCTCCAATATGAAACTCTCTTCCGGCATCTTTGCCAGCGACATGTTGATGAAGAAAGGATGTCGGCTTACGCTTGGCACCGACGGCACCGCCTCGAACAACAATCTGGATATGCGTGAAGAGATGAAGTTTGCCGCTTTGCTGGCCAAAACCCGCTATACGAGTGAAACGTTGCCGGCGAACGCTATTTTTGAATGGGCCACTCGCAACGGCGCTCAGGCGGCAGGACTGGATGCTGGCATTATCCGGCAAGGCGCTCTTGCCGACGGCGTCTTCCTTGACTTGCAAAATGAACGTTTGACTCCCAACTTCAATTTGGTGAGCAATTGGGTCTACGCAGCAGACAGTCGTGCCATTGTCAGCGTACTCTGCGACGGCAAATTCGTGATGAAAAACGGAGTTGTCGAGGGCGCGGAGGAAACGCTTGCCATGGCACGTGAAAGTGTTGCCGCCATTCTCAAACGCTAATTGCCTCATCCAAAAACAGCTTTAATAAAAAGGCGCCTTCAACAGAGGCGCCTTTTTAGCACTTATCCCGCCAGAATCTATTTTCCCTTGTATTAAAAAGGTTTTATGCCTAAAGAAATTATCTTGTCATTAAACAATCACAAGATAATTTCTTTAGGCATAAAAAAGGCTCCTCTCAATTCAGAACCTTCGTTCCTTTGAGAAGAGCCTTGTGATCAGCGGAAGTCAAACTTCCGCCATCGCACGATTACTCGTCCTTCTTTTCTTCCGAACCATCTTCAGCCCAGCGGGTGAAGAGTTCTTCGGCAGCGCGACGCGCGGCGGACAAGCCTTGAGCATTGCCGGACGTATCGCTGTCAAAAGCGAATTCCTCGCGGATCTTTTCGGCCTCAGCCTTCGTATCGATACCCTCAAAGAATTCTTCCGCAGCCAAACGAGCATCGGACGGTTCCTGAACCTGAGCCAGACGCTGCTCCATCACTTCCTTTTCACGGCGAGCCTTGTGATAGGCAAGACCCGTACCGGCAGGAATGAGACGGCCAACGATCACGTTTTCCTTCAAACCGCGCAGTTCGTCACGCTTGCCCATAATGGCCGCTTCGGTCAGAACGCGAGTGGTTTCCTGGAAGGAAGCCGCCGAAATGAAGGAGTCGGTCGACAACGAAGCCTTCGTAATGCCGAGCAAGACATTCTGGTAGGTAGCAGGCGTACCGCCCTGAGCCTTGACGCGATCATTTTCGTCAAGCATCTCGCTGCGTTCAACCTGTTCGCCAGGAATGAAGTGCGTATCACCGGCATCAACGATCTGCACACGGCGAAGCATCTGACGAACAATCACTTCGATGTGCTTGTCGTTAATCTTCACACCCTGCAGACGATACACGTCTTGAACTTCATCGACGATGTAGCGGGCAAGAGCTTCGATACCGAGCAAGCGCAGGATGTCGTGAGGATCTGCAGGACCTTCAACGATTTCTTCACCACGCTGAACCATTTGGCCGTCGTGAACAAGAATCTGCTTGTCCTTGGAAATCAGACATTCGTGCTCATTGCCGCTCAGATCGGTAATGATAAGACGCTGTTTGCCCTTGGTTTCCTTACCGAACGTGACCGTACCGGTTTCTTCCGCGAGCATGCCGGCATCCTTCGGACTACGTGCTTCGAACAACTCGGCCACACGAGGCAGACCACCCGTAATGTCTCGGGTCTTCTGGCTTTCACGCGGAATACGAGCCAAGATCTCGCCTTCGTGAATTCGCTGACCGTCGCGCACCACGATAATGGCGTTGACAGGCAACTGAATCGTCACAGTGTGATCCGTGCCGGGGATCTTCACATCGTTGCCGTTTTCGTCAACGAGGTGAACAACCGGACGCATCACATTCGCAGCAGTCGTCTTGGTACCCTTGCTCTTCGAACCGGCAGTCGTACGCTTCGGATCGATGACAACCATCGAGCTCAACCCGGTCACTTCGTCGACCTGGTTCATCACGGTGACGTTTTCTACCACGTTCTCGAAACGCACGGAACCGGCGTATTCGGACACGATCGGCAGCGTCATCGGATCAAACGTAGCAAGTTGCTGTCCAGCCTTGACTTCACTGCCGAGGTTGCACAACAGCGTGGCACCGTACGGAACCTTGTGACGTTCACGTTCACGACCGGACTGAGCGTCATTGATGACGATCTCGCCCGAACGAGAAATCACAACCAACTCACCGTTGCCGTTGGTCACATAACGCATGGCATCGGTAAAGGCCACCAAACCGGAATTCTTGGCTTCAACGCTACTGGCAACGGCGGCACGAGAAGCGGCACCACCGATGTGGAACGTACGCATGGTGAGCTGAGTACCCGGTTCACCAATGGACTGAGCAGCAATCACGCCGACGGCTTCACCGGCATTGACCAACGAACCACGTCCAAGGTCGCGACCATAGCACTTAGCGCAAAGACCATAGCGGGTTTCGCAGGTCAGCGGAGTGCGAACCTTGACCATATCAATGCCTTCGGCATCAATCTTGTCGCAGACCGTTTCATCAATGAGCGTGCCGCGAGCCACGACCACGTTGTGGTGCATGTCGACAACATCTTCAGCCGTCACACGACCGAGAATGCGGTCGCGCAGAGCCTGAATGACTTCACCGCCTTCAACCAATGCGCGCATTTCAACGCCGTTGCTCGTTCCGCAATCGTCTTCGAGCACAACCAAGTCCTGAGTCACGTCAACCAGACGACGAGTCAGGTAACCGGAGTTAGCCGTCTTCAGAGCCGTATCGGCCAGACCCTTACGAGCACCGTGGGTCGACACGAAGTACTGCAGAACGTTCAAACCTTCGCGGAAGTTCGAGGTAATCGGGGTCTCAATAATCGAGCCGTCGGGCTTGGCCATCAAACCACGCATACCGGCGACCTGACGAATCTGAGCTGCGGAACCACGAGCACCCGAGTCAGCCATCATGTAGATGGAGTTGAAGGATTCCTGATTGACCTTCTCGCCATGGCGATCGATCACCGGTTCGCTCGAGAGCTCCTTCATCATGACCTTGCCGACTTCGTCAGCCGTACGGCCCCAGATGTCAATCACCTTGTTGTAGCGTTCGCCCTTGGTCACGAGACCGGAGGTGTACTGTTCCTCGATGGCCTTAACCTCGTTTTCAGCTTCGCTTACCAACTCGAATTTCTTCTGCGGCACAGTCATGTCGCCGATACAAATCGAGATGCCGGCGCGCGTAGCCAAACGATAGCCGTTGTCCTTGAGCTTGTCGGCGAAGATCACAGTCGCACGCAAACCGCAGCGACGATAGCAAACGTTGATCAGGCGAGCGATTTCCTTTTTCTTGAGCGTGCGGTTGAGTTCAGCAAAGCTCATGCCTTGAGGCAGGATCTCGGACAACAGCGCACGACCCACCGTCGTTTCGTAACGCTTGACGACCGGGCGGAAGTCATTGGTGCCTTCAATCTTTTCAAATTCACGGATACGCACCGTGCAGCGCGTCTGCAAAACAACCTTGCCGGCGTCGAGAGCACGCTGAACTTCGGCGGTATCGGCAAAGAAAATGCCTTCGCCAGGTGCGTTGATGCGTTCGCGAGTTGCGTAGTACAGACCGAGCACCATGTCCTGAGAAGGCACGATGGACGGATCACCGTTGGCCGGGAACAAAACGTTGTTCGAGGCAAGCATCAAGCAGCGGGCTTCGAGCTGGGCTTCAAGCGACAGCGGAACGTGCACAGCCATCTGGTCACCGTCGAAGTCGGCGTTAAAGGCCGCGCAAACGAGCGGATGCAGCTGAATGGCCTTGCCTTCGATCAGCTTCGGTTCAAAAGCCTGAATACCGAGACGGTGCAGCGTCGGAGCACGGTTGAGCATCACGGGATGCTCGTAAATCACTTCCTCGAGAATATCCCAAACGACGGGTTCCTGATTGTCCACCATCTTCTTGGCGCTCTTGATCGTGGTTGCAAGACCACGCTGTTCGAGCTTGTTGAAGATAAAGGGCTTGAACAGTTCCAAAGCCATCAGCTTGGGCAGACCGCACTGGTGCAGACGCAATTCCGGACCAACCGTAATCACGGAACGACCGGAATAGTCGACACGCTTACCGAGCAGGTTCTGACGGAAGCGACCCGACTTACCCTTGATCATATCGGCCAAGGACTTGAGCGGACGCTTGGACGGACCGGTCATCGCCTTGCCGCGGCGACCATTATCGAGCAAGCTGTCGACAGCCTCCTGCAGCATGCGCTTTTCGTTGCGCACGATGATGTCCGGAGCCTTCAGTTCGAGAAGTTTCTTGAGACGATTGTTGCGGTTGATGACGCGACGATACAGATCGTTCAAGTCAGAGGTCGCAAAGCGGCCGCCGTCGAGCGGAACCAACGGACGAAGATCGGGCGGAAGGACAGGAAGAACTTCCAGAA
>DXSO01000023.1:0-9139 GCA_019410445.1 Sutterella sp. | reverse complement strand
CTTCCAGAATCATCCACTCGGGCTTGATGCCGGAGCGCTGGAAGCCTTCAAGCACCTTCAGTCGCTTGGCAAACTTCTTGATCTTGGCCTCGGAAGTCGTTGCAGACAGTTCCTGACGCAGGTTGGAAACCTCAAGATCGATGTCGATGTTGTGCAGCAGCTCACGAATAGCCTCTGCACCCATCATTGCCTTGAAGTCGTTGCCGAACTCTTCCGTCTTGCGGATAAGTTCTTCTTCAGTGAGCAACTGACCGCGTTCGAGCGGGGTAAGTCCCGGATCGACCACACAGTAAGCTTCAAAATAAAGCACGCGTTCGATATCGCGCAGCGGGATATCGAGCACCATGCCCATGCGCGACGGAAGGCTCTTCAAGAACCAAATGTGCGCAACCGGGCTGGCCAGCTCGATGTGGCCCATACGTTCACGACGCACCTTGGAAAGCGTCACTTCCACGCCGCACTTTTCACACACGACACCACGGTGCTTGAGTCGCTTGTACTTGCCGCACAAGCACTCGTAATCCTTGATCGGCCCGAAGATCTTGGCACAGAACAAGCCGTCGCGTTCAGGCTTGAAGGTACGATAGTTGATCGTCTCGGGCTTCTTGACCTCGCCGAAAGACCACGAACGGATCTTCTCGGGAGAAGCGATGCCGATCTTAATGGCGTCGAAGTGTTCGTCAGCCATCGACTGACGGAACATGTCACGAATCAGATTCATGCTGGTTTATTCCTTCGAAGAGTCTTCGTTTTTCACGAGATCAATGTCAATGCCGAGCGAACGGATTTCCTTGACCAGGACGTTGAACGATTCGGGCATGCCCGCATCGATCTTGTGTTCGCCGCCGACGATGTTTTCGTACACCTTGGTACGTCCATTGACGTCGTCGGACTTGACCGTAAGCATTTCCTGCAGCACATAGCTGGCACCGTAAGCTTCCAGAGCCCACACTTCCATTTCGCCGAAACGCTGGCCGCCGAACTGTGCCTTACCGCCCAGAGGCTGCTGCGTGACGAGCGAGTACGGACCCGTGGAGCGAGCGTGCATCTTGTCGTCAACCAAGTGGTGCAGCTTCAAGAAGTGCATGAAGCCAACGGTCACGGGACGATCGAATGCTTCACCCGTACGGCCGTCGTACAGCGTTGCCTGCGTCTTGGCCGGCGTCAGCTGCAGCTTCTTGGCTTCTTCATCCGGGAAGGCCAAATCGAGCATCATGCGAATCTGCTCTTCGCTTGCACCGTCAAACACCGGCGTTGCAAACGGCATGCCATTGGCCAGGTTCTTGGCCAACGTCATCAGCTCTTCATCGTTGAGACTGTCGAGATCTTCCTTCTTGCCGGTACGGTTATAAACCTCGTTCAAGAAAGCACGAATCTGCTTGGCCTGCTCGGTCTTGAGCATTTCGGCAATACGCCAACCGATACCCTTGGCAGCCCAACCCAAATGAACTTCGAGAATCTGACCGATGTTCATACGAGACGGCACACCGAGCGGGTTCAGGCAGATGTCGGCGGGACGACCGTCGGCCATGTACGGCATGTCTTCAACCGGGCAGATCTTGGAGACCACACCCTTGTTACCGTGACGACCGGACATCTTGTCACCCGGCTGCAGACGGCGCTTCTCGGCGATGAACACCTTGACCATCTTGAGCACGCCCGGGGGCAGTTCGTCACCGCGATTGAGCTTGTCGCTCTTGCGGGCGAACAGTTCCTTGTTCTCGTCGCGTTTGTCGTCAACAACCTTGCGGGCCAAATCAATGATGGTCTGATCCTCTTCGCTTTCCATGCGGATTTCAAAGAGGTCGTAACCCGTAATGGCCTGCAGCAAATCAGCCGTAAGCGTCGTACCGGCTTGGATACCGGCGGGACCGCCGCTGGCCACACGACCCACGAGCTGGCGGCGCAGACGGGAGAACACGTCGTCTTCAACAATGCGAAGCGTGTCCTTCAAGTCCTTTTCATAACGCTTGAGCTGTTCGTCAATGATTGAGCGAGCGCGCTTGTCCTTTTCAACGCCTTCGCGAGTAAACACCTGCACGTCGATAACCGTGCCGGTCATGCCGGACGGCACACGCAGGCTCGTATCCTTCACGTCGCTTGCCTTCTCGCCGAAGATCACGCGCAGCAGCTTTTCTTCCGGCGTGAGCTGGGTTTCACCCTTGGGAGTGACCTTACCGACAAGCACGTCGCCGGCAGAAACTTCAGCACCGATAAACACGATACCGGAGTCATCGAGACGGCTGAGCTGATTTTCAGACAAGTTCGAGATGTCTCGAGTGATGTCTTCCGGTCCGAGCTTGGTGTCGCGAGCAACCACATCGAGCTCTTCGATGTGAATTGAGGTGTAGCGGTCATCAGCCACAACACGCTCGGAAATCAACACCGAGTCTTCGTAGTTGTAGCCGTTCCAGGGCATAAAGGCGATCAGCATGTTCTGACCGAGGGCAAGTTCACCCATATCGGTCGAAGCACCGTCGGCGAGCACGTCCCCGGCAGCAATAACGTCACCCTTCTTGACGATCGGACGCTGATTGAGCGTCGTCGAACCGTTGGAACGCGTGAACTTCTGCAGCGTGTAGATATCCACACCCACTTCACCGGCAACGCTTTCTTCGTCGTTGACGCGAACCACGATACGGTTGGCATCAACGTATTCGATCATGCCGCCGCGCTTGGCCTGCACGGTTGCCTTAGAGTCTACAGCCACGGTACGTTCCACGCCGGTACCCACGACAGGCTTTTCCGGACGCAGACAGGGCACGCCCTGACGCTGCATGTTGGAACCCATCAATGCACGGTTTGCGTCGTCGTGTTCCAGGAACGGAATCAAGGAAGCTGCCACGGAAACGATCTGAGCCGGCGCCACGTCCATGTACTGGATGCGGTCAGGCGAAGCCATGATGAATTCGCCGTTTTCACGAGCACTGACGAGTTCACCGATGAGCTTGCCGTTTTCATCCATATCGGCGTTAGCCTGAGCAATCACATAGTTGCCTTCTTCGATGGCCGACAGATAGTGGATGTTTTCCTTGCCCTTGAGAGCGACACCGTTTTCAACCTTGCGGTACGGCGTTTCAAGGAAGCCGTAGTCGTTCAGGCGAGCATACAGAGCCAACGAGTTGATCAGACCGATGTTCGGACCTTCAGGCGTCTCAATCGGACAGACACGACCGTAGTGCGTGGCGTGCACGTCGCGCACTTCAAAGCCGGCACGTTCGCGAGTCAGACCGCCCGGACCAAGAGCCGAAATACGGCGCTTGTGCGTGATTTCCGACAGCGGGTTGGTCTGATCCATGAACTGGGACAGCTGAGAAGAGCCGAAGAATTCACGGATTGCAGCCGAAATCGGCTTGGAGTTGATCAGATCCTGCGGAGTGAGTCCGTCGCTTTCAGCCGAGCTCAAACGCTCGCGCACAGCGCGCTCAACGCGAACGAGACCGGAACGGAACTGATTTTCGGTCAATTCACCAACGCAGCGAACGCGACGATTACCCAAATGGTCGATATCGTCAACGCCGTGAATTTCCACCGTACGCTTATTGCCTTCGGCATCGGTGAGCACAACTTGGTCGGCACCGTTGCGCAACGCAACAAGAACCTGCATCGTATCGATGATGTCCTCATTGGTAAGCGTCATGGAGCCTTCGGACGACTCACGACCAAAGCGGGCGTTGACCTTCATACGGCCAACACGAGACAGGTCATACGCTTCGGTATCGAAGAACAAACGATTGAACAAGCCTTCAACCGCGTCTTCCGTGGGCGGCTCGCCCGGACGCATCATGCGATAGATGGCGATACGAGCCGACATTGTGTCGGGAACGTCGTCAATACGCAGCGTATCGGAAATGTAGGAACCACGATCAAGCTCATTGGTAAAGAGCGTCTGAATCGTCCGCACGCGCATCTCACGCAGCACGGCAAGCGTATCTGCAGTGATTTCGTCGTTTGCGTCAGCGATCTTCTCGCCGGTTTCCTTGTTGTAGATGGCCTGAGCCAACACGCGGCCAATCAGGAAGTCGTCCGGAACGGCGATTTCCTTAATGCCGGCCTTTTCCATCAAGCGAACATGACGAGCGGTGATGCGCTTGTCCTTGGCGACGATCGTTTCGCCGTCCTTGTCCTTGATTTCAAACTGAGCCGTTTCACCCTGCAGGCGCTGCGGGGTGAAGTGCAGGCTCGCCGACTTCTGCGTCAGGCGGAAGGTGTCGAAGTCATAGAAACGCTCAAGGATTTCCTCGGGCGTCAAACCGATGGCTTTCAACAGAATCGTACCGGGCATCTTGCGGCGACGGTCGACACGGAAGTACACGATGTCCTTCGGGTCGAATTCAAAGTCAAGCCAGGAGCCACGGTAGGGAATCACACGGGCGCTAAAGAGCAATTTACCCGAAGAGTGGGTTTTGCCCTTATCGTGTTCGAAGAAGATGCCAGGAGAGCGGTGCAGCTGGCTGACGATAACGCGTTCGGATCCATTGACGATAAAGGAAGCCTTTTCCGTCATGAGCGGAATTTCGCCCATGTAGACTTCGTTTTCGCGAATTTCCTTAACCGTGCCGGGCTTGGCCGCGTCACGATCGAAAATTTCGAGTTGAATACGAGCACGCAGCGCGGAAGCATAAGTCAAACCGCGCAGCTGGCACTCTGCCACATCGAATTCGGGCTGCTCGAGTCTGTAGCTCAAGAACTTCAGACGAGCATAGCCATTGTGGCTGGTGATCGGGAAAATGGAAGTGAATGCCGACTGCAGCCCGACATTTTTACGGCTTTCGGGCTTGACATCGGCCTGCAGGAACTCTTCGTAGCTACGAAGCTGCGTTTCCAGCAGGGAGGGCACTTCAAGGACGCTCGGACGTGTGGCAAAACTCTTCCGAATACGCTTCTTTTCAGTGAACGAGTACGACATGAAGACTCCGTTCAAGGCGATGGGAGGAAATGTGCTATTGGGTCAAAGGAGTACGAAAAATGCACAGCGTTTTTTAAGGACGCCAAAAGCCGCCCGGGCTGCACAAATGCGTGCGCCCGTGCGGCTGGTTGCCGTCACGGTGACTGTTGATTCTTTCGTTCACTGGCTTTGACTTTGAGCTGGATCAGGCATTGTACCAGACCCACTTCAAAATCCCAAGTCTATTTTCAAAAATGAAAACAGACTTGGAGCGCAGTCGGCAAAGCCGCCTTCCGGCGGCTTTGTTTATGCGGATAGTCTGAAACTCAGATTACTTGAGTTCGACCTTAGCGCCGGCAGCTTCGAGCTTCTTCTTGAGGTCTTCAGCTTCAGCCTTGGCAGCGCCTTCCTTAACAGCCTTGGGAGCGCCTTCGACGAGGTCCTTAGCTTCCTTGAGGCCGAGGCCGGTGATTTCGCGAACAGCCTTAATCACGGCGATCTTGTTGGAACCAACGTCAGCCAGAATGACGTCGAATTCGGTCTTTTCTTCAGCAGCCGGGGCAGCAGCGCCACCAGCAGCCGGAGCAACTGCAACAGCAGCAGCAGCAGCGGAAACACCGAACTTTTCTTCCATCATCTTGATGAGTTCGCTGATTTCGAGAACGGTCTTGGACGCGATCGCGTCGAGGATTTCTTCATTGGTCAGGGCCATTTTTGACTCCGTAACGTTGTGTAATGTTTAAAAATTGTTTTCAGTGTAAAGCGGATTAGGCAGCAGCCTTCTCCTGGGCATCGCGGTAAGCAGCCACAGTGCGAACGAAGCGAGCAGGCACTTCGTTGAGGGTGCGGACGAACTTGGCGATCGGCTCGTTCATGGTGGCCATCAACTTGGCCAGGAGCTCTTCGCGGCTCGGCATCGAGGCGAGCTGTTCAACAGCAGCCACGTCCATGACGTAGTTAGCCATTGCACCGCCCTTGATAACGAGCTTGTCGTTCGTCTTGGCGAACGTAGCAAGAACCTTGGCAGCAGCAACCGGGTCGGCGGACAAGCTGTAGATGAGCGGTCCGACGAACTGGTCGGAGAGCCCTTCAAACGGCGTGCCGGCAACGGCGCGGCGAACCAACGTGTTCTTCACCACACGCAACTGCACACCCTGCTTGCGCGCATCAGCGCGAAGCTTGGTGATTGCTTCAACGGTCAGCCCACGGTATTCGGCGATGATGATGGCAGAGGACTGAGCAATCAGGTCGCTCATTTCTGCAATCACGGTCGCCTTGTCTTGACGATTAAGACCCATGGTCTGGCTCCACTCAGAGGCACGCATCGCATCAAAGCAACGCGCGCCGGTTCTTCAACTACCGGTTGAAAACCTTTCTGAGAGCAGTACGTGCAGTGCAATTAAACTTACACAACATACATCTCTCTTTGAGGTTTCACCGTCTGCGCCGGACATCTTGATTCGAAGCGCTCTACTTCTCTCAAGACAATTAAAGCTTCGGGACTTGCCCTATTCCTCCGGCGGTCTTTGACAGCGGCCTGTTAAAACAGGCCACCCAAAGCCCTTGAGGCCTCACGACCTCATTGAAATCGAGAAGCGAACTTCTCGATTTCAGGTGTTCTTTTATGCGCGTCCGATTAGAGCGAGGACAGGTCGACGCGAGCGCCGATACCCATCGTGGAGCTCACGGAGAGCTTGCGCAGATAAATGCCCTTCTGGCTGGCAGGCTTGAGCTTGTTGAGCTGTTCAACGAGCGCCTTGATGTTGGTAGCCAGACGTTCGGTTTCAAAGGAAACGCGACCGACGGGGGCGTGAATGATACCAGCCTTGTCAGCACGGAACTGAACCTGACCGGCCTTGGCGTTCTTAACAGCCTGAGCAACGTTCGGGGTCACCGTACCAACCTTCGGGTTCGGCATCAAACCGCGCGGACCGAGGATCTGACCGAGCTGACCGACAACGCGCATTGCGTCCGGAGAGGCGATCACAACATCGAAATCCATCTTGCCGGCCTTGACTTCGGCAGCCAAATCATCGAAACCGACGATATCAGCACCGGCAGCCTTAGCAGCTTCAGCGTTGGCACCCTGGGTGAACACAGCAACGCGAACGGTCTTGCCCGTGCCTTCCGGCATCACGACAGCGCCACGGATGGCCTGGTCGGACTTACGGGGATCAATACCGAGCTGGATGGCCACGTCGACGGATTCGTCGAACTTGGCGTTAGCGCAGGCCTTGACAGCGTCAAGCGCTTCGTTCAGAGCGAAGGGCTTGGTAAGGTCGTACTTGCCGAGGAGTTCCTTGCGGCGCTTGGAAATCTTAGCCATTATTACAGACCCTCCACCGTGATGCCCATGGAACGAGCAGAACCAGCGATCGTGCGAACAGCAGCGTCAAGATCGGCAGCCGTCAGATCGGGCTCCTTCATCTTGGCGATTTCTTCAGCCTGAGCACGGGTGATCTTGCCTACCTTATCCGTGTGAGGACGTGCAGAACCCTTCTGGATCTTTGCAGCCTTCTTGATCAGGATCGTGGCGGGCGGGGTCTTCATCACGAACGTGAAGGACTTATCCGCATAAGCAGTGATCACGCAAGGAATCGGCAGACCGGGTTCCATACCCTGGGTCTTGGCGTTGAACGCCTTGCAGAATTCCATGATGTTCAAACCACGCTGGCCGAGAGCCGGGCCAATTGGGGGCGAGGGATTGGCTTTGCCTGCAGGAACCTGCAGCTTGATAAAGCCGACGATTTTCTTTGCCATTTGATTATTACTCCCTGGGTTCAAGCGCGACGCCGCTGCGGCGGGCTCCCCAGTTAAAGTGAGATACGAAGGGCGCGATTATGCCAAAGAAATTTTAAAAATGCAAATTTCTTTAAAATCAACATGCCCAACACAAAAAATTAGATTTTTTCGACTTCGTTGAAGGCGAGTTCCACGCTCGTCTCGCGGCCGAAAATGGACACAAAACAACGCAGACGACTCTTGTCGTAAAGGATCTCTTCGACGCGGCCGTTGAAGTCCTGGAAGGGACCTTCTTTGATGCGAACAATTTCGCCCGGCTCGAAAATAATCTTCGGACGAGCCTTTTCCGTGCCGACAGACATCCGATCCTTAATAGCGGCGATTTCAGCCGGCGACAGCGCAACCGGATGATTATTTCCGAGGAATTCAATCACACGCGGTGTCGAATTGATCAGATGCCACGTCTCCTCGGTCATGACCATTTCAACGAAAACGTAGCCCGGGTACATGCGGCGTTCGGTTTCGATCTTGCGGCCGTTGCGGGCTTCCTCCACCTTTTCAATCGGCAGAAGCACTTCGCCGAAAAGGTGCTTTAATTCGGAACGGCCAATGCGTTCGATGATCGACTTCTGCACGCTCTTTTCCATCGAGGAGTAGACGTGGACCGTATACCAGCGCATGCTCGTTGCGCTCGTTTCCTGAGCGGTTTCGGTACTCATTGCAATCTCCGTGCAAACTATTGCGCGCACATCGGGTGATTATCGTCCCAAGTGCGCGCGGTGTCTGCTTAAAAAGCGGTTCGTTCGGATCAGAAGCTCAGCTGCAGAAGGCCGTCGTACAGGCCCCATTCGATGAGCTTATCAACAAAGAAGAGGTAGAAGGCGACGGCAACTACGAAAGCCATCACGATGCCCGTGGTGTTAACCGTTTCCTTACGCGTCGGCCAAACAACTCGACGGAGTTCTTCCCAGGATTCACGGCAGAAAGCGATGAAACGCTTTCCGGTGCTGGAAAAGGCCGCCACGACGACGGCGACAACCAGACCGCCGAGCAATGCGCCGATGCGCACACCCATGCTCTGGTCAGTCAGAAAGGTAAAAGCAAACAGACCGGCGGCAGCGATCAGGACGGCAAGCGTCATCACGATCACATCCAGAGCTTTGTTGCCCGTAGCCTGCTGAGGCTGTGCATTCTGAGTAGCCATTTCTTTGATATCCGTTGCGCGCTCTCTGCAACCTTCTTGTCGAAGGCATCACGCGCTTACATTTTCGCAGTTTCAACAGACAGAAAGCCGCGGTCAATGATCGCGGCTTCTTGCTTCTGTCAGGTTGGCAGGGGCAGAAGGAATCGAACCCTCAACCTACGGTTTTGGAGACCGTCGCTCTGCCAATTGAGCTATACCCCTGTCCTGAAGGCTCGTCCAATTGACGAACCTTTCAGATAATCGATATTACTCGATGATCTTGGCAACGACGCCGGCGCCGACAGTGTGGCCGCCTTCACGGATAG
>DXSO01000229.1 GCA_019410445.1 Sutterella sp. | reverse complement strand
CGGTTTGACCGGTCTGGCCATCATGAAGCTTGACGTGCTCGATGGCATGAAGACGGTCAAACTGGGTGTGGGTTACAAGATTGATGGTGAACCCGTGGATCTGATGCCTTACGGTGCAGACGCTGCGGCTCGTTGCGAACCCGTTTATGAAGAATTTGAAGGTTGGAATGAGAGCACTTTCGGTGTGACGCGTTGGGAAGATCTTCCGGCTTCAGCCCAGAAATATCTGCAGCGTTTGTCCGAAGTTGCCGGCTGTCCGATCGCACTCGTATCAACGGGTCCGGATCGCAATCAGACGATCTTGATCAACGATCCGTTCGCTTGATTTAAAAGAAAATGTGCGATGAGTTGTGCCGGAGTTTTCCTTCGGCTCAGCTCTGAGCTAAAATCGCACCTCATCACAGCTCAAAGGCGGTATCTGTCCCGGTGCCGCCTTTTGACATACTCATACCACCAAACAGATTACCGCAGACATGGCCGAAACCACTCACGCCCATTACGATTGGAACTCTTATATTGAACTTTGCGAGCGTCTCGTGGCACGTGTTGCCAAGAGTGGCTGGGAGTTTGATTCTTTGCTTTGCCTTGCAAGAGGCGGCATGCGCCCCGGAGATTTTTTCAGCCGTATCTACGGCAAGCCCTTGGCGATCATGACGACAAGCTCGTATCGTGAGGCTGCCGGGACTGTTCAGGGAAGTCTTGATATCGCCAAATACATCACCGGTGTGACCGAACTGAAGGGAAAATTGCTTTTGGTTGATGATTTGTGTGATTCCGGCAAGACCATTCTTAGTGTTGTCAAGCACATTCGCCAGTGCTATCCGGAAGTGACGGAAATTCGCGTTGCCGTGCTCTGGGTTAAAGCCTGTTCTGTGTTCAAACCTGACTACAGTGTGATTACGTTCGAAGACAGTCCTTGGATTCATCAGCCTTTCGAATGCTATGACGACTTAGGTTCGGATGTTCATCTCAAGAAGTGCCTTGAGAAGTTTGGCGAAGAGCTCTGAGATACATTCTCTTGAACTTGCACCGAATCTGCAGAGAGTTCTTTTATGTACCCCGCCGTGCGTAATGCACGAGCGGGGTTTGTTTTAGGTTCGGACTGATTGTACAAACGAGGTTTGAGAAAACACTTTCAGAAGTCCTTGAATGATTTGTTCCGGCGTTAGGACAAGGACATGATTATCGGCAGCTTCTTTATTATCGATGCCGATTGACATCAGAGCGAACTCCACACCGCGGTTTGAGAGTTTTGCTTGCATCAATCGTGAGTGTTCGGGATGGAATCGACCGTCGGTGATGACAAGCAGAAGTTTGTCTCGTGCACGTGATGTTGCAAAGCTGTCCAATGCCCAATGCATTGACTCCAGAATGGGAGTTGAACCAAAGGCGTCAATCGAAGCGACTTTTTGAGCGAAAGTGTTCAGCGGTTCTTGCAAGTCTTTTGCAATGGCAACATGTTTGTCAGATAAACCAGGGAAAAGACCTACGCGCGAAACAACGCCTTTGATTTGATCCAAGGCTTTCAATAACGAGTAAACGGCTGCCTTTGCCATGGTCATGGCATTCACGCCCATTGATCCGGAGCGGTCAAGCAAAATACAAACTTCGGCATTGATGGAGCGTCCGGAAGTTTTTGTTTCAAATACCCGCATGTCATGCCCGGCGAGGGTATCGATCCAGTCGTCCCGCAATTCAATTCCTTGATGTCTGAAAGACACTTCGGCCATTTCATCGTGGGTACGAAGCAGGTTTGAAAAGGCTGAAATTGCCGGCGGAAGATTTTTCCGCGCGCGTGCATAGCATTCGATGAATTCACCGCGAAGTGAATTTCGAGTCGGTTTTTGCGAAAAAAGAGGCCATTTTCCAACACGGTAGAGAACATCAAAGTCTGCGTTGCGAGCAGTTGAATTTGTGGGAAAAAGATTTTCTGCCTCAGCTTGGGGATTTTGCGTGTGTGAATCGTCTGACTGAACGTTTTCCTGCAAAAGCCGTGCTGCAAAGTCCAGTCCGTTTACGTCGTCTTTCTGATCTTCCCATTGATTAAAAAGCGAGCTTGTTTGATGGCGGGCTTGAGTCTTGTCAACAGACTGAGTCTTGGTGTCTTTAAATAAAATGCGCCGGAGTTTGTGGGCAATTTTTAAACAATGACTGGTGGATTCCGCTTCAAAAACTCTCAAACTCTCTTTTAAAAGAGAGTTTCTGCAATGGTTTGAAAGCGTTTGAACAAGGTTTCTGGCTTCCGATAAGTTAAGAAGAGCCCAGCGATAGCCGTCTCGTGCTGCAAGTTCACAGTGCAGCCAAGTCACCAGGGACTCGATGGCTGACTGTGGTTGAAATTGATTGGAGGATATTTTTTGTACGACCCTCAGTTTTCCCAGATTCTGGCAGCAATTGGCGAGTTGTTCGCGCCAAATACGATAAGCAGGGAATTTTTTCCCGCCCAGATGATCCAGACGAATATCCTCCAGACAGTTCAGCAACTGCAATGTGAAGCGGTCTAAAC
>DXSO01000228.1 GCA_019410445.1 Sutterella sp. | reverse complement strand
ATTCCTGGATAATCGAATCGAGCGGGTTGACCGCAATGCCATGGCGCTGATTGCTCAGCACCGCCTGACACGACAGAGTGCCGCCGGAAAAATTGCGTTGGCAAAAAACAATCTGCAGAGAATGCGGCCTCGGTTTGCGGAAAAACGAGCCGGAGTCGATTTTCTTGATGCGAGTTTAGTGCGATTGTTTGCTGCGGACATCAGGCAGCGCAAAGCGGAGTTGGAAAAGCGAGCGGCGTGGTTGAGCGCACTTGATGTTTCCAAGACCCTTGCCCGAGGGTTTACGTTGGCAGTCGACGCCAAAGGGCGAGCCATCAAAGATGCTGCGGCGCTGCACGTCGGCGAAGACGTGCGTCTGCACTTTGCGCGAGGACATGCACGTGCTCGTATCGAGGATATTGACTCAACGAATTGAAAATTTCTTTTAAAAATAGGGGAATTTTCAATACCTAAGGTTTTCTACGCAGAATCCTTGTCATTTGGGACTATTATGTGTGAGTGACAACGGGCGTTTGGTGAAAATTCAGCGGATCGTGTTCGATCCCGCCCTGACAGGGCACATCTAGATTCACATGCCCCGGAACCCGAGAAATCCGATTGACAAAGATCTTCGAGGAGAACTCCAATGAGCCAGTTCGTTCTGCCCAAGCTTGATTATGAAATGGATGCCCTTGAACCGGCATTGAGCAAGGAAACGCTCGAATTCCATTACGGTAAGCATCATCAGACTTATATCAACAACCTCAACAGTCTCGTCAAGGGCACCATGTACGAGGCTGAGTCCCTGCGCGAAATCATCAAGACCAGTCAGGGCGCGATTTTCAACAACGCTGCTCAGAGCTACAACCACGCTTTCTTCTGGAAGTGCCTCACGCCCAATGGCGGTGGTGCGCCGACGGGAGCGCTCTTGGAAGCCATTGAAAAGCAGTGGGGTTCTTTCGACGGATTTGTAGCCGATTTCTCGGCAAAAGCCGCCAACAACTTCGGTTCGGGTTGGACATGGCTTGTCAAGCGTCTTGACGGTCAGCTGGAAATTTATTCGACCTCCAACGCTGGCACGCCGCTGACGGAACATCTCAAGCCCTTGTTGGTGATCGACGTTTGGGAACATGCCTACTACATCGATTATCGCAATGCACGCGTCGGCTACATCAAGGCGTTCTTTGAAAAGCTCGTGAACTGGGACTTTGTGCAGCGTCGCTTCAACGGTGAGCCGTGTGATTGCGATTGCCGTGAAGGCGGTTGCTGCTGCGGTTCCTGCGGAGCCTGATCGCGGATTCAAAAAAAGCGCTTCGGTTTGACGAAGCGCTTGAGTATCAGTCCGAAGCAGTTCGAAAGTGTTCGAGCTGCTTTTTTTTGTTTGTGAAGGATTTGACGGCTTAATGCCTGAAAATCAAGGCTGCACGGAAGGGCGCTTGCAGTAGCGCACATCGGTCAGGGAAGGGATCTGCGTTCCGACCTTGATGTTATGTTGTTCAAACCAACCGGCATTCATCTCAATCACGCGGGATGTATCAAGGCGGGATTGGTGAAGATCAAGCGTGCCTTTTTGCATGGTGACGATCTGCGTGATCTGACCGCAGGCATCGATAAAAGCGGCATCAAGATCAATAAAGGTGTTTTTCATCCAAATGGCAATCGGGCGCGGCGTGGTGAAGACAAACAGCATGCCGTGGTTTTCCGGCAGAAATTTTCGATACATGAGTCCCGTTCGATGTTCCACGGAAGTGCGCGCCACTTCGAGCTCGATGATGGTGTCGCCAAGCCGAATGGCTTGTTTTTCGTCAAGCGACTGGGCCGAGATCGAAGAGGCCGTGAGCGTGAGCATCAAAGCCAGAAAAAAACGAGACATGATCCAATGGATAAAAAATGGCAGGTGAGCGACCTAGGTAATATATCGTATATTTGCCCTTTTGCGAAGGATAAAGCGGTCTCAATCGCGTTTTGAATGCTTTTTGCGGCGAAAAAGTCACAATGACATTGTTGAATGGCTCGGTTAAAGTCCAAAAGTAAGGGTTTTTGCCTGATGTGTGTATACAAGAATCCACAAGGATGGCGAAAGCAAGGCGCTTTGCGCGGGTATTTCTTTTCAGAAGGCGTAATGTACGCAGACAAGGATTCCGTGCGCTTTGGATGTCAAACGATGCAGACGCCGTGCGCTTGTTTCCAACAAACAAAACCAATACAAATCAAACAAAAAGAGGGAGCTTATGGCACAGGGTGTTGTCAAATGGTTTAACGATGCAAAAGGATTTGGATTCATTACGCCCGATGAAGGCGGCGAAGATTTGTTTGCGCACTTTTCCGCTATCGAAATGAAGGGGTTCAAGAGTCTCAAGGAAGGTCAGAAGGTGACGTTTGAAGTCATCGAAGGGCCCAAGGGAAAGCAGGCGGCCCATATCAAGCCGGTGACTGATCGCTAAGAGTTTTTTTAGTGCTGAGATCACGCAAAGGGGACGGTGCAAGCCGTTCCCTTTTCGTTGTGGTGCGCCCGGCATGGGCGTGTTCTAACGGGTGAAAGTCCCGAGCGCGGGAGGT
>DXSO01000227.1:1389-2632 GCA_019410445.1 Sutterella sp. | reverse complement strand
GGTGGGTGGTGTGGGAGGTCGCCCGTGGAATTAATCCACGGGCTCCTACCCGATTCACTGAGAGGGAATTCGCTCTTTGGGGGTATTGTCCGAAGAAATTTTTGTAACCAGCGGGTCGTCCCAAGGTCCAGTAACGGCGTATTCCACTTTAAAGAGATGGCTCAGTGGCGCTCTCAGCAGCAGCTGTGCCAGAAACGAGCCGATGCCGACGGCCGGATTGACGAATGCCAGTGCCAGGCTTGCATTGGCTGCGTTGATTTCCGGAAGAACAATCACGCGGCTGTCGATGTTGCCCTGAGCGATATTGAGGTTGCCCGAGAGAAGAATCGTGCCGTGAGTGCCGACGATCTTGGTGTTGTCACTCGACAGAACACCGTTGGTAATCAGGGAGCTGCCTGTAAACGAATCGAAAGCGAAGCCGCCTTTGAAATCGGAAAAGTCCAAAGTCAATCGCTTAAAAAGCGACTGAAGTGATAAAAAGGACAACACCAATCCGCCGGCCCCCGTATCGACTTTGGCGAAATTGCCTTTGCGGAAGTCAACACTGTACGAGCCGGTGAGCGTATCGAGTTTGGGCGACCAAGGAATGCCTTGGAATTTCAGGTGCGCCCGCGCCGTACCCTCGCAATCTTCAATGACGTCTTGAAAACCCAGATCGGTGAGTGTGCGCCCCAGATTTTTTGTGGTGAACTGAAGTTGGAAGTCCGTTTGCCCGGGGTGTGTGCCCGTGAGTTTCTTGCCCTGAGTCCAGGAACCGGTTCCGGTGAGTGCGGAAACGTCGCTGAAGATGGCAAAGTTGCTGATGCGCAGCGTTTCCTCATCGGATGTGCCGCTGGCTTCGGCCTGAAGAACAAGTCGACCGATTTTTTTGTCGTCGTAGACAAGTTCTTCGGCAACAAGATCCAGACTCGGTAAAACGGTCGGACGTGCTTGTATGGCTACGTCGACAGCCTCACCGGAAAGAAAACGTTTGAGCGTGGTTACGGACTTGTTTGAGAGATGCAACCGATCAAAGCTGCCCGTTACGCTGCCGCGTCCGGCGGTTTCATAGCGCAACTTGCCGAGAACCTCATCGGAAGAAAGCGAAATGTCGACGTTGCCTTGCGCATCAAATTGAAGTCGTGAGCGGCTGTTGTGAATAACGCCGTCTTCAAGCAGAAGTTTGTCGGCAGCAACCTCAATTTCAGAAAGAGTGCCTTGCGGACTGCCGCTTGATTGACCGACAACAGATCCGGTCTTCTTG
>DXSO01000227.1:0-1379 GCA_019410445.1 Sutterella sp. | reverse complement strand
TTTTTTGGACAAACGGCTGCCAGTCCAAAAGCTTGAGCGAATCGGCATTGACTGCAACTGAAATACCGTGTTCGGGCATTTCCGCTCGGCGTCCGACAGCGATATTGCCGAGAGCGGCAAGTTTGGAGCCGTCGGTCGGCAGCTGAAGCAAAACGTCGAAACGGGATCCCGAAGCGGTTTTGATTACGAATCCCTTGTTATTGCGAATGGTTGCAGGCGTAAAACTAAAGGATGTGTTCCATGTTTCTTGAGCGGATTTTTTCAGCGGTTCAGGCAGATTGATTGCAACGCCCTGCATTGACGAGCGGGCGGAAACCGTGACGCCTTGACCTTTTTTGATCATGACGCTGGCAACAAACGGCACGTTTCCCGACATTTGCTCTACGACGGGGGTGAAATAGGGATTTTGGGCAAACCACGATAGATTGGAGACATCGGTCGATCCGGTGGCGTTGATGACGATGGCCCCGGCGGCGGTGGTGTGCACGGACACGGAAGTATCGCCTGAGCCAAACGGGCGAGCGTGAAGATTGCTGGCCTGAGCACCTTTTTCGGAAAAATGCACGGTGCCCTCGACGTCTGTGAGCGGAGGTTTGGGCCAACCCATCTCAATGTCGGCATCCCGCATGGAAATCGAACCCGAGACTTTGGTGTTTTCGGCCTGCAGCAAGGGGATGTCCAGGGACAGATCGAGCTTTCCCGCTCCCTTGGCTTTTGTACCCGTAAAGGCTCCGGATACGTAATCGGTGACGGGGCTGGCTTCAACATAATCGAAGAATTGCTGCAGTGAGGCTTGAGCCGTGCCGTTGATGATCAGGCGCGTATTTTCATGAGCGGACAAATCCGGAATTTCAGCCCGAGCTTGTGTAATGCGGGCTCCGCCCGTTACGGCGCTGTCGGCCAACACCGTCATGGAGGCGCCTTCAAACGTCAGTTCCCCGTTTATGCTGCTCAGTACGGGCCATGTGGAGCCGCGCTCAAACTGTCCGTTGGCGAGCCGCTTCATGGACGGAACGTAGTCAAGGGCCGCATCCTGAAGACGAGCCGTAACCAGGAAATGTCCTTGGTTTTGATAAGGGCCAACCCACGGGTATTTGACAAGATCGCCGCGCAGTTCGAAGCGACCGTTGTGAGCAAGTCCGCTGACAAGGCCTCCTTCGAGCCAGTTGCGTACATTTTCAGGAATGACCAACGGCATGTAGCGCCAGGCCTGTTCTGCGCGTGCGCGTAGGATGCTGCCTTCAAGGTCAATGTAGCCGGCTGCGGTTTCATTTTGCCGCCAGTGACCGCTTACGGTCGCCTCAACGTCATCGTTGGAAACGGTGATGTCTTTAAAGTCAATGGAGACAATGTCGCGCTTGAGGTCCTTGGAATAGGTA
>DXSO01000226.1 GCA_019410445.1 Sutterella sp. | reverse complement strand
GTGTGGAGGTCGACAACGATCAGGCAGTCGTTGAACTTTATGTACTCGAGCAGAATGAAGATATTTCCGTGGCAACGCGTCAGGCGATTGAGCGTGCAGCCCAGGGGATCAAAGAGTTGAAGTCTTTGTACCCCGAAGCTGAACTCAAAACACAGACACTGAGTTCAACGCCTCGGTATAACAAACCCAAAGAGGGAGAGGCATCCGAAATTGTCGGTTGGGAAGTGCGGCAGAGCATCTCTGCAAAACTAAACGATGTCAAACAAGCGGCTGTTTTCGTACAGAGTGCACAGAAGTATTTTGCTTTTGGCCATGTCGGCTTTCAACTCAGCGCTCAGGCTCGAGAGGCCGTTCAGGATCAGTTGGTTCGGGATGCGATTGCAAATTTGAAAAAGCAGGCATCCGTCGTGGCTGAAGCTGTAGCCGGAAAAAAAGCGAGGATTCATTACGAGTCAGTTGATTTTCACAACGCAGCCTATGAGCGAGCCGTTCCGTATCGTGTGAACGCCGACATGCTCATGGCTAAAGCAGCGAATGCGTCCGTGGCGGGAGCTTTGCCGATATTTGATCCCGGTGTGACGACGCTGACGAGAAGTCTGACTGCCAAACTGAGCATTAAGCCGGCCGAGCCGAAAAAACGCCCCAAACCGGCTCCACATCCTGAATTAGCGAAATGAGCGTTATGCTCGTGTAGTCCCTCAAGCCTCACGATAAGTGAGGCTTTTTTGTCAATGTCGGACTTTTACTTTTAAATGAGATGACGAACCGCTTCGAGTGCAGCCAGAAGTACCGTGTCGGCTGTGTCCATAAAGGGCTTGAGGCGATCAGGGGTCGAACTCTGTACAAGACCTTCGGCGGTAATGTAGCCGCTGACCCATTCATGAGGAATCAGATTGACAAAGGGCTCGAACTCAGGAAGCAGATCGGACATTTTGCTGTCCGGGCGATGGCACTCTTCAACGGGAACTTCAATGCCCGTGGGGTAGCTGGCATCAAAACAGTGCTTGTAGGCAATGATGTAGACGGGAATTCCGAGTTGTTTTGCAACCGCGGCAATGCTTGTGGAGCCGGCGGGAGTTTGGACATCTCCGTTTGCACAGATGCGAACGCCCATGACATAAACGGCTTTGATGTCTTCGCGAAGCATAACGCCGGGCAGGCTGTTGTCGGTCAGCAGCTGAGCATGGCAGCCGCACGACTTCAGTTCCTTGACGGTATAGATGGTTTCCGTGAGCGGAGCAGCCGTCGGGCAGTAGACCTGAGGGAGGCTGTTTCCGGTATTTTTTCGATTGATCAATGCGGGAACAAGGGTGCCGGAGGCAACGGAATGCCTGGAACCGAAACCGCCGGCGGCAATGATTGCGCCATCCTTGGGAAGCGTCGCATCGAGATGTCGACGAATCTGAATTTCATCCTTGTCAATCGATGCACAGAGAATGCCGTGAAGGTATTCGAGGGCTCTGCCGCAGTCTTCCACGCTGCATCGGCTGCTGACAAGATCGCTAACAAGTCTGGAGATCGTTGCGACCGTTCGAGTCAAAGGCAGACAGTAGGGACGTGCGGCTTTTAGTGCGAGTACGGCCTCTTGAAGGGTGTAGTAAAAGGCTTCGGGAGTGGATGTATTGGCGTAAGCCTGCGCCTGCAGGCAAATGCTGGCAACAGCAATGCCGGGCACTAGTCCGGGACCGGTCACAATATTGTCTCTGATGGCTTGAGCCACAGGATTGATGGAGGTAAAGCAAACGTATTCCTCAGTTTCGAAATTGCGGCCGTTGAGGATTTTCAGACCTGCATCCGTGAGTGCATAGCTTTTCATCATGATGAGCCCTCCCAGAATGCTCGGTGTGTGAAACTGACGAAAGTTTATTCTAAGGTTTGCAAACCCGCTGTACAGTATTGATCGGGTATTGATTTGTCGGCCTCGTCTCGGGGCAGAGCGAGTCCGTTAGACCTGCGTTCGAACAGGGTGGGAATTTTGCCTGTGCTTTTGCTGAAACGCCACTTCGGAGTCGGCGGCGCAGTTGAAAAATTTTGCAAAAAAACGCCTCACCCAAACTGACTGGTGAGGCGTTGTGGAGATGTCAATAGCGGATTTGACTGTTGACAATGTCAGATGTCGAAGATTTTTTCGAGAGCATCTCGATTTGTCGCAAGCTCAGGATGCTCCGACAGGACGATCATCAACTTGAGGCGAGCCTTGGCGGCGGAAAGCTCTCCGCCCATAGCCAGTCCGGCTCGGCGTGTGTCGGTCACGCTGCCGGGATAGCCGTAGACGTCAAGCACGCGACCGCCCGGAGTTCGGGTAGTGAGCACAACGGCCACACCGGCTTTGACGGCATCTTCAATACCGGGCACCATAAGCGGCGGGACATTGCCGCGTCCGAATCCTTCGATCACGATGCCCTTGCAGCCTTGGGATACCGCAAAGTCAATGTAGTCGCGCGTCGAGCCGGTCATGCATTTGATGACGTCAACGCGAGCAGTGAGCGCTTTCGGAGCAAAACGCATGACGTTGAGAGGTTTGCGGCGGATGATGACGCGATCAATGTCAACATAGCCGACCGGACCCCACCAAGGTGACTGGAAGGTAGCGGGATTGGCGGAGTGAGTTTTCATGACTTCGCCCGGAGTGTGCAGCGTTTCGT
>DXSO01000225.1 GCA_019410445.1 Sutterella sp. | reverse complement strand
GCTCTGGCACAGATCTCGCAAGCCCATACCTTCATAGTGCGGGAATTCGCTCAGGAATCGCGGCATGACACGATAAAGCGGCGAATTGGCATCGTAGGCATCTTTGAACTGCTGCAGCTCGGTCACCATCGTATTCCATCGACCGCGCGTGATGCCGATCGTAAACATGATGAAGAAGGAATACAGACCTGTTTTTTCCACAATGATGCCGTGCTCGGCCAAATACTTCGTCACAACGGCTGCCGGAATGCCCGTTTCAGAGAATTCCCCTTCGACGGAAAGCCCCGGAGTCACAATCGTGCCCTTGATCGGATCGAGCATGTTGAAGCCCTCGGCAACCGAACCGAATCCATGCCAGGTCTCATCGGCATGCAGCATCCAGTCCTTCTGAGAGCCATAACCATCGTCGGGAAGCTTTTCAGGTCCCCAAACCGTAAACCACCAATCGTCATAGTTCTTGCCGACCTCACGCATGGCGCGGCGGAAATGAACGGCTTCGGCAATGGATTCTTCCACAAGCGCCTGACCTGCCCGACCTTCCATCATGGCGGCGGCGACGTCGCAGCTCGCAATAATGGCGTACTGGGGCGACGTGGACGTATGCATCATGAAGGCCTCATTGAAACTCGAACGATCGAGCTTTTCCGTTTCCGAGTCCTGAATGCAGATTTGGCTTGCCTGAGAAATACCGGCAAGGAGCTTGTGCGTGGAATGCGTTGCAAACACCATGCTCTTTTTGGTGCGCGGCTTTTGCCGATCAATGGCGTGCATGTCGTTATAGAAGGGCGAAAAGGCCGCATGCGGAAGCCACGCTTCGTCAAAGTGCAAAATATCGACTTTTCCGTCCAATTTGGCCTTGATCACTTCATCGTTGTAGACGATGCCGTCATAAGTCGACTGAGTGATCGTCATGATGCGGGGCTTGGCGTTTTTGTTTTTGATGAGCGGATTCTTGGCAATCTTGTCCTGAATCGTTTCCCAATCAAATTCAGAGCGCGGAATCGGCCCAATGATGCCGTAGTGGTTGCGTGTCGGCATCAAAAACACCGGGATGGCACCCGTGAGCGTAATGGCATGCAGAATCGACTTGTGGCAGTTACGATCCACAATCACGATGTCGCCGGGGGCCACAGTGTAGTTCCAGACGATCTTGTTCGAAGTAGAAGTACCGTTGGTCACGAAAAAGAGGTTGTCGCAACCGAAAATGCGTGCGGCATTCTGCTCAGACTTTGCAACGGGCCCTGTATGGTCAAGCAACTGCCCCAATTCTTCAACGGCATTGCAGACGTCGGCGCGAAGCATGTTTTCACCGAAAAATTGGTGAAACATCTGCCCGACAGGACTCTTTAAGAACGCAACGCCGCCCGAATGCCCCGGGCAATGCCAGGAATAGGAACTATCTGCCGCATAATGGGTAAGCGCACGGAAAAACGGCGGCGGCAGACTTTCCAAATACTGCCGAGCTTCACGCACAATGTAGCGAGCAACGAACTCCGGCGTATCCTCGAACATGTGAATAAAACCGTGCAGTTCACGCAGCACGTCATTGGGAATGGAGGGAGCCGTCTTGGTTTCGCCATACAGGAAAATCGGCACATCCGGATTCGAGCTGCGCACCTGATGCACAAAAGCACGCAACTCCGCGATCGCCTCGTTCTCCTCTCCCGTATCGGAAAAGTCATCGTCGTCCAAACTCACGATAAAGGCTGATGTGCGGCTTGCCTGGCGAGCCAGGCTTGAAAGATCCGAAAAGGTCGTAACGGCGCTTACTTCCTGGCCTTGCGCCTCAATGGCCTGAGCAAGATCTCTGATGCCGAGGCCCGAAACGTTTTCCGAATGGTAATCCTCGTCAATAATGACAATCGGGAAATGGTACTTCATATTAACGTAGAAAAATTGAAAATTACCAAAAAAATTTTTTTATGGTCATGTCGTCTTCAGAACAACCCTAAAAAACGTGCACAAGGAGCAAAGAGACCCCCAAAGTATATCGTCAATAGCCCTGGTAGAGCACTTAGCTCTAGTCCTCTTTTACTAATTTGAAAAAATAAAATCAGGTCGCAACCGACACCACAAAACCAATTAATAAAAAAATCTATCTTTAAAAACTTAAAATCAATAAATACACATAGTTATGACTAAACTTGCAAACCGCCATGAGAAGCCACTAAACAACAGACTAACAACACTCATCCGGGTAAAATACAACTCAGGTAACGCAATCAATAAACAAAAATAAAATAAATGAAAAAGCAATTTCAAACAAAGACTGAGACTCAAAGAACAAAAAGGCAGATCAATCGATTCAATGCCAAATATGATTTTGGAATAACCCATTCGAAAAACGAAATCCCGATTATTTACAACATAAGCAATCCTGACATTATTTCGGACCCATTTTATAATGATGCTATCCCATATTTTCAACCAATAGAAATACTAAATGAATACATTTCACCCCATAGCACAACCATGAAAATAGCAAACAGAATTTCTTTCTTAAACAAAAAGATATCAAATATCTACTTTAAACATCAAAAAATACTAATATCCATAAACACAGGAACACCTATAACAACTACAGACATTGAATATCTTAATTTTGATATCGCAGACGTAATTCATCATACCAAAAGAATACTTGACATATTC
>DXSO01000224.1 GCA_019410445.1 Sutterella sp. | reverse complement strand
TCGTAAGTGACGATTCCGGCGAAAGAACCGTGTATACCGCAGTCAAAGGTGTCAACCTTACCGTTGCCGATGGCGAATTTGTCAGCGTCGTTGGACCGACGGGCTGTGGAAAGTCGACATTGTTAAACATGAGTGCCGGCTTGCTTGAGCCAAGCGCCGGGCAAGTTTCGATTTTCGGTGAACCGTTGATTGGACTTAACCGCCGTGCAGGTTATATGTTTCAGGCTGACAGTCTTATGCCGTGGAAAAGCGCTTTGGACAATGTAGCTGCAGGGCTTCTTTTTGAGGGGATTCCTGAAAAGCAGGCACATGAGCGAGCTCGAGAATGGCTCGCCCGCGTGGGGCTGAGCGGTTTTGAAGATCGTTATCCGCATCATCTTTCGGGGGGCATGCGCAAACGAGTTGCCATGGCTCAGACCCTTATTAAGGATCCGGACATTATTTTAATGGACGAGTCTTTCTCAGCGTTGGATATCCAAACCCGTCAGTTGATGGAAAACGAGTTGCTGAATCTTTGGCAAGCCAAGCGCAAGGCCGTGCTTTTCATTACGCACGATCTTGATGAAGCCATTTCGATGAGCGACCGTGTTGTCGTCATGAGTGCCGGTCCCGAGAGTCACCCCATTGGGGAATTCACGATTGATTTGCCGAGACCTCGCGATGTCAGTGAAGTTCGTGTTACTCCGCGCTTCATTGAGTTGCATACGGCTATTTGGTCGGTTTTGCGCGAAGAAGTGCTCAAGGGTTATGCCCAGCAGCAGCGCAAGGTACAGGCTTGAGTGAAAAAAAACAATTCGGGAGGAAAAAATGGTGAACAACGTGTCGAAATACCGCTTCAAACTTCGTGTGTGGCAGTTTGGTCTGCTCGCGGCTATTTTCTTTGTATGGTGGGCGCTGACAAAGCCGGGACTGATTCCTGCTTTCGTATTTGACAATGACAATCAGGCAGCCTTTTTCTTCGGCGAACCGTTGGTGATTTTCACTCGTATTTGGGATTGGTTTGTGGTGAACGCAGATATTTATGCGCACCTCTGGACAACGTTGATTGAAACAATCCTCGCCTTTGCTTTTGGTACGGTGACCGGCGGAGCTGTTGGAATGTGGCTTGCACTTTCGCCTTTTGCTGCGGCGGTAGCAGATCCTTTCATCAAAGGCTTGAACTCGATGCCGCGAGTGATTTTGGCCCCGATTTTTGCAGTCTGGTTCGGTCTTGGGATTGCAAGTAAGGTGGCCTTAGGCGTGACGTTGGTTTTCTTTATTGTATTTTTCAACGTCTATCAGGGCGTCCGTGAAGTCAATCCCAATGTTCTGGCCTCGGCTCGCATGCTTGGAGCAAATCGTCAGCAGCTTTTGAAAAATGTATATCTCCCTTCAGCCATGAGCTGGGTATTCTCGTCGCTTCACACTTCCGTGGGTATGGCTTTTGTGGGTGCCGTGGTTGGAGAGTATCTCGGTTCGAGTCACGGTGTGGGTTATCTGATTCTTCAGGCCGAAGGAGTCTTTGACATCAATACCGTGATGGCAGGCATTCTCGTGCTTACGATTTTTGCTTTGGTTCTTGACTGGGTTGTCGGAATTGTTGAACGGCGAGCCATGCGTTGGCAGCCTCGCGCAGGATCCTCAACCACGTTGAAGGGAGGCTCGTTCTAACAAAGCACGATAATTTTTTAGAAAACTCGTTTTTTTAGATGAGTTTTCGAGAGCCGCCACTCTTGCGGGGGAGGACGGCTCTTTTTTTTGCATCAAAAGATGGTTGCGCAATCAATGCAGAGCGAAAACAACGGGCAGACGCAGGCGAACAACACGATTGGGTGCCGACCATTGTTTGGAGGCAGCTTTGACAGCTCTTATTGACGCTTTATCCAGAATTTCATGTCCTGAACCTTCGTATACGGAGGTCTCGAGCAATGATCCGTCTTTAGCGACTGTGAATTGAACCGTGGTTCGACCGGTAAGTCGCATCATGCGAGCCTTGCGAGGGTAGGTAAGCGACTTCTCGATCAGTCGCTTGACTTCGGAGAGGAAGGGATCCCGTACCTCTCCGTATACAAGTGTCGCTACACCGTTGTCTGCTTTTGCAACAGCGCCGCCGGCGGTTGATGCCGGAGCCGAGGAGGCACTGGCAGCTGGTGCTGAAGCGGGATTTGGCTGCGTTTGCTCAACATCCTTTCGAACGTTCTGCTTGGTTTGGGATTTTGGGGCTTCTTTTTTCTGAACCTTTTGCACAGTTTTTTTGGGTTGCGGCTTGGGTTCGACTTTTTTCACAGGCTCAGGAGCTGGTTTCGGCTCAGGCTGAGGAGTTGGCTCGGCTTGAGGTTCGGGTTCCGGTTCCTGGACTTTTTCAGGTTCAGCCGCCGACTGAGAAGCCTCAGGCATTGATTCTTCGTCAGAGGAAGCCGAAGAGCCGCCTGCAATTTGTGCAAACGCCAACGCCATCATCTGCCGATCGCCGGCGGCGGCATAGTTGTCCTGACTAGGAAGCCACATAGCCATTGTCAGCAACGGGACGTATATAGCGGCCGCGCAGAAAAAAGAGGAGATTGTGTGTCGGCGGTTAGTTGCCGGCTTCAACTTTTTCCGTTGCGATGGCGAAGTTTTCATGATTGTGTTTCTTCAAAAGGTCAATGACGGAGATGAAGCTGTCGAAGCGGGCGTTTTTGTCAATGCGC
>DXSO01000223.1 GCA_019410445.1 Sutterella sp. | reverse complement strand
GCTTTAGCGACTTCGGCAATATTGGTTGTTTTGATTCCGCCGTCGACCTCAAGACGAATCGCTCGTCCGCTGCGGGCTTCGTATTCATCGAGTTTTGCGCGCATCGCTCGGATTTTGCCAAAGGACGATTCAATGAAACTCTGTCCTCCGAAACCGGGGTTCACGCTCATTAAAAGAACCATATCGACTTTGTCAATGACGTAGTCGAGATAGTCAAGCGGGGTGGCAGGATTAAAGACAAGACCTGCCTTGCAGCCCTCATTGTGAATAAGCTGGAGCGTGCGATCGATGTGACGGCTAGCCTCGCAATGAAACGTAATGATGTCTGCTCCGGCTTTTGCGAATGCGGGAACGAGGCTGTCGACCGGTTCGATCATCAGATGCACGTCAATGACGGCGGACGTATGAGGACGGATGGCTTCACAGACGAGCGGACCTACGGTGAGGTTGGGGACGTAGTGATTATCCATCACATCGAAATGAATCCAATCGGCTCCGGCGGCGACTACGTCGCGAACTTCCTCGGCAAGCCGGGCGAAGTCGGCCGAGAGAATGGAAGGAGCAATAACGGTGTTTTGCATGGATAAACCTTTATGTCGAAAACGTTTCGTGAGAAAAGTCGCTAGTGACGACTTTTGCGCGAATAATAAATGAAAAGTCCCGCCAACACAGTTCGCCGGCAGGACTTCACGCACGATTGAGACACTGCTCCGCATAAGACGGAGCAGTGTGCGGTTTAAAGCTTGTAGTTGCTGTTTTCGAGGTTGAAGGCCTTGTGCAAGGCGCGAACAGCAAGTTCCATGTATTTATCCTGAATGATCAAGCTGACTTTAATCTCTGAAGTGCTGATCATTTCGATATTGATGCCTTCAGCAGACAGCGACTCGAACATGCGGCAGGCAACACCAGCATGCGTGCGCATGCCGATGCCGACAACACTGACCTTGGCAATGTCGGAATTGGTGTAAATGCCTTCGGGATGGCAGACCGGAACGACTTCTTCGTTGAGCACCTTCAGGCACTTGTCGAGGTCGCCTCGCGGAACCGTAAAGGAGAAGTCGGTCGTGCCGTCAATGCCGTCATTCTGGACGATCATATCGACATCAATGTTGTGCTTCGCAACAGGGCCGAGAATCTTATAGGCAACGCCCGGGGTGTCGGGAACGCGAGCCAGAGTGATCTTGGCTTCGTCGCGGGTGCAGGCAATGCCGGAAACAAGGGCTTTCTCCATCTTCGGATCATCCTCAAAAGAAATCAGTGTGCCGCTTGACGCTTCAACGTCAACGGGAATATTGGGGTCGGTAAGGCTGGACAAAACACGTACGGGTACGTGATATTTGCCTGCGAATTCGACGCTGCGGATTTGCAGAACCTTGGAGCCGAGACTTGCAAGCTCGAGCATCTCTTCAAAACTGATGACGTCAAGGCGGCGAGCCTTGGGTTCAATACGCGGATCGGTCGTGTAGACGCCATCAACGTCGGTGAAAATCAGACATTCCTGAGCTTCGAGAGCGACAGCCAAGGCAACGCCGGACGTATCGGAACCGCCGCGGCCCAGAGTCGTGACATTGCCTGCGGCATCACGTCCCTGAAAACCTGCAACGATCACAACTTTGCCGGCGTCGAGTTCACGTTTAACCGGTTCACTGTCAATCGATTCGATACGAGCCTTCGTAAAGGCGCTGTCTGTGTGAACAGCGACCTGAGAACCGTTGAAACTGACAGCATCAACACCGATGCTCTTGAGCGCCATGGCGAGCAAGCCGATTGAAACTTGTTCGCCGGTGCTGGCGATGACATCGAGCTCACGGGGATCGGGGTTGGGCATAATTTCTTTGGCGAGCGCAATGAGTCGGTTTGTTTCACCGCTCATTGCGGAAACCACAACCACCATTTGATAGCCCGCTCGATGCCACTTGGCAACGCGGCGTGCAACGTTTTTGATGCGCTCGATGCTACCCATCGAGGTGCCGCCGTACTTGTGAACAATAATGGCCATAGGTGCGAGTCTCTTTTTCTTTTCTGTTTGATTGAGTGCGCAAGAAATTTTCCCTGTGAAGGACAATTTCAAACACAAGACTGTCTAAGATTGTCGCAGACTTTTTATTTGTTTGAGGCCTTTTTTTTCTTTCAGCAAGCCAGAGAAAGGGAAAAAGCTTGATATTTCCCAAGTCATACAGGTAATGACGCTTAGGAGTTTTCTCTCACTTTTTCCCCCGTTTGCTGGTGATGAGTAATGAAGCATTGCGTACGGGCTCATTTTGACGGTCAGTTAAAATGGATCAATGAGTCCGTGCATCGGCAAGTTTTGGAGAAGTTAACCATGTCCGTCAGTCTCAAGTTAAGTGAACTTGATACCCCGAGTCTTTTGATCGATAAAGTCAAACTTTTTGAAAACATTGATGCATGCCAACGACGAGCGCATGAGCTGAAGGTGAACTGGCGCCCTCATGTCAAAACGCATAAATGCGCCCCGATTGCCGCCATGCAAGTACAGGGAATGTTCGGCGGCATTACGGTGTCAACCGTAAAAGAGGCGGAATACATGTTTGACGAGGAGGGCATTGTCGACATCATTTACGCCGTGGGGATAGCACCGCATAAGTTGCCTCGGATTGCCTTGCTCAATAAGCGTGGTGCCGACGTCAAGATCATTTTGGATAATTTGGCATCTGTCTCTTATACACATCTGACGCTG
>DXSO01000222.1 GCA_019410445.1 Sutterella sp. | reverse complement strand
TTTTGGCCGATCGTCATCAGGCTGTCGGAGCCACGTGCGAGTCTTGTCATGGAAAGGCCGCGCCGACTTCGGATGTGGCAATCGAGACCTGTCTGAAATGTCATGAGGGCAGCTACGGCAAATTGTCCGAGAAGGTGGATACGGGTGACATTGCGTTTCATGCTTCCCACGTGGGCGAAGCCAAATGCACCGAGTGTCATCAGGGGCACAAAGCGCCGATCCTGCTGTGCAATCAATGTCATGAATTCGATGTGAAGGTTCCTTAACCTGAGGAGAAAAGGTATGAATACGAATCGTCGTCAGTTCCTGTGTGCATCCGCTGCTGCGGCCATGATGCCGATGGCTTCGCACGCCAAACAGCTCACAAAAGAAACGCGCTGGGATGAGCAGACCGACGTGCTCATTATCGGCTACGGCGGAGCCGGAGCGTGTGCCGCCATCGCTGCCCGCGATGCGGGCGCAAAAGTTCTTGTTGTCGAAAAGATGGCCGCAGGCGGCGGCAATACGGCCGTATCTTCGGGCGGTTTCATGGTTCCGCAGGAAAAGAATGCCGCAATGAAGTATCTGCGTGCTACTTACAAACTCGGCAACTCCGAATGTGACGAGGAATTGCTAGAGACCTTCTGCAAGGAAGTGATGGATGTGCCGGAGTGGCTCAAGGGTCTTAAAGACAACACCAAGCTCACAGTCTATGGTCACGCCGGTTACCAAAACCTTGAGGGATGGGAAGTGATCGACAAATGGCGTGTCGCAGGCAAAGGCAAGCGTTCCGGCGATCTTCTGTTTGACTTGTATACGCACGCCGTGGAAACGGTAAGAAAGATTCCGGTATGGCTGAATTCTCCGGCCAAGCAGCTCATCATGAAGGACAGTGCCGTGGTTGGTGCCGTCGTCAGCCACAACGGCAAGGACGTCAACGTCAAGGTTCGCAAGGGCGTGATTCTTGCCACAGGCGGTTTTGAATACGATGAGCAGGCTCTGCAGACGTATTCGCTGGGAGAAAACATTCATGCTTTGGGCAATCCCGGAAATACGGGAGACGGCTTGCGCATGGCTCAGGCTGCCGGTGCTCGCCTCTGGCACATGACGTGCTATTCCTGGCAACTTGGGACGGAACTGCCCGGCTGCAAAGCCAGTCAGCAGGTCTCGACCGTGGCGCCTTCGTTTATCTGGGTCGATCGGTTCGGCAAACGTTTTGCCGATGAGTTTTCGGCTGATGGGCACACGCGCGGCTATTTGGTCACCCGCTATGATCCCATCAGTCACGGCTATCCGCAGATTCCGTGCTATCAGATCATGGATGAAAAGGCCGTCAAGCGCGGACCGGTCACCGTAACGACCTCGGGCTACGGCATCAACCGAGAAGGTTACAAGTGGTCCCGTGACAATGCACAGGAGCTCGATAACGGCGTCATCGTCAAGGGGGAAACGCTGTCTGAACTTGCTCAAAAGATCGGGATTCCCGCTGCGGCTCTTGAAGAGACGGTTCGCAAGTGGAACGAGGACATGAAGCAAGGTCGCGATACTCAATTCAATCGACCGATTCAGAATCCTCACAAGAAGGTCGTGCACGCCGATCAAGGCAAAGTTCCTGTGGTCAGCGAGGCATTGTCAGAAAAAGGGCCGTACTATGCCGTCAAGCTTTGGCCGTCATTGCTCAATACTCAGGGCGGCCCCAAGAAGAACGTACGCGGCAATGTCGTCAATGCCGAGGGTGAACCCATTGCACGGTTGTATGTTGCCGGAGAGCTTGGTTCCATCTGGGGCAGCATTTATCAGGGAGCCTGCAACAATGCCGAGAGCATCGTTTTCGGACGCATTGCCGGTCGTAATGCTGCCAAGGAAAAAAATTGGGACTGATTGAAAAAGACAAATTCAAAGTGCTTTGTCCGCGGTGATAGCGGAGATAAAACGCTTTGAGCTGTTTCATCAGTGAAAAAAGCCGATGCTTGACCTGTATCTGCGGTTCAAGCGTCGGCATTTTATTGGGTGTCTATCCTGCAAGATCCTTTGTATTTCAAGTCTTGAGCAAGGTAAGGCAAAAAAGCAGTGCACTCATAATCATGAATGCACTGCTGAAACGGCCAAATGACTAAGATCTATGGAAAGATCTTAGTAAAAGTTCTGACATTAGAACTTGTACTTGGCATTGAGGATACCGGCGTGGTTCTGATAGTCGCCGCGCCATGCACCTTCGTAGGAGAGCGACATTTCGAAGTTGTCGCCCATTTCAGCCTTCACGCCGACGCCGGCTTCAAAACCGAAGCGATCCAGCGTTTCGCCATCGACGGAATAGGAGCTGCCGTTGGCAAGCGTGACAAACGAGGTGTTGTCGGCATCGACGATGTCGTAGGTCATGGCCAGACGAACCTGCGGTACGACGCTCATTGCCGGAGAGACCTCAAAGGTCTTGGCAAAGCGAGCACCGATTACGCCGGTGAGCACGTCTTCATCCGAATCGGCAACCGACGTACCCATGCCGTTGGTGTAGGAGTCCGTGCTGATGTGGTAGTAGCGCAGACCGGCTTCAGGCGTCACGGTAAAGCCGGAGACGGCCAGATCCAGACCTCCCATCAGCTGCAGGCCGAGCGTATCGGCATCGTACTTGGCGCCGACACTGTGGCTCAGCACATTGGCCTGTTCTTCGTAGTTTGCCCAGGCATAGGAAAGAATGCCGTTGACATACCAGTTGGCAGGCTTGTATT
>DXSO01000221.1 GCA_019410445.1 Sutterella sp. | reverse complement strand
GTGTAGGTCTTGTCCGTGACGTCGATGACGCGGGCACGGAAAATTTCCGTCACGCGCAGCATCTCGTCTCTGTCGCGTCCGATCGCGCGAACCTTGATGAGCATCAACTCGCGTTCGACGTAGTCGCTCTCCATCAGGTCATAAACCTTGATCACTTCGACGATGCGGTTCAGATGCTTGGTGATCTGTTCCATCTTCTTTTCATCGGCATAGGAAACGATCGTCATGCGAGAGACGGATTCTGTCTCGGTCGGAGCTGCCGTAATCGACTCGATGTTGTAGCCTCGAGCCGAAAACAGTCCCACCACGCGCGAAAGAGCACCGGAAGTGTTTTTGAGAAGAATCGAAAGAATGTGACGGCTCTGCATCTTTACTTCTCCTCGGAAAGAACCATGTCGGTGAGACCCTGTCCGGGTCCGACCATCGGACGCACGGGCTCTTCACGCGCAATATGAACATCAACGAAAACCAAGTCGTCTTTGTACTTGTCAAAAGCCTCTTCGATGCAGCGGTCAAGTTCGGCATACGTCGTCGCACGAAGACCCACATGTCCGTAGCTTTCAACCAACTTGACGAAGTCGGGCTGCACTTCCATCACGGACTCGCTCATATGACCGTTGTAGTAGGCGCGCTGCCAGACGGCGACCATGCCGAGATATGCGTTGTTGAGCAGGAAGATCTTGGGTTTGACGCCGTATTGCTTTGCGGTGCCGAGCTCCTGAATGTTCATCTGAATGGAACCGTCGCCGGTAAAGCACACCACGTCTTTTTCGGGATGCGCAAAACACGCACCGATCGCAGCCGGGAAACCGTATCCCATCGTGCCCAAGCCGCCGCTGGTGAGCCAACGGCGCGGTTCACGCAGCTTGAGATACTGAGCCGACCACATCTGATGTTCGCCCACGTCGGTGGCATAAATCGCCTCGCCTCGGGTCTTTGCCCAGACGCGTTCAATAACGGCCTGCGGACGGATCGGTCCGTTTTCATCTACGTGATACTTCAGGCACTGCATGGATCGCCAGCCCTTGAGCCGCTCGTACCACGCCGCCAGATCAGACTCATCCAATCGATCGGTGCTCGTCTCAAGGATATGCACCATTTCCTTGAGAACTTCGTAGACATCGCCGACGATCGGAATATCGGTCGTAACGTTTTTGGAAATCGAACTCGGATCAATGTCGATCTGAACGATCGTGTGCTTTTGCTCTTCGAAGTCAGCCGGGCAACCGATCACGCGGTCGTCAAAACGCGCACCGACGGCGCAAAGCACGTCACAGTGCTGCATGGCCATATTGGCTTCGTAAGTGCCGTGCATGCCGACCATGCCGAGAAACTTTTCATCGCACCCATTGAAGGCGCCCAGTCCCATCAACGTGGAGACAACAGGGTAGCCGGTCAGCTGCGCGAAACGATTGACAAGCTCGCTTGCCTTGACGGCCGTTGCGCCGCCTCCGACGTACAAGAGCGGACGCTTGGCTGACAACAGCACCTGCATGGCCTTTTTGATCTGACCGCTGTGACCACGGGTAACGGGACGATAACTTACGATGTCGCAGCTCTTGGGATAAACGAACGGGCACACGCCGCACTGCACGTCTTTGGGCAAATCCACAAGAACGGGGCCGGGACGACCCGTACGGGCGATGTAGAAGGCCTTCTTAATGGTTTCGGCAAGCTCACGCACGTCCTTGACCAGGAAGTTGTGCTTGACGCAGGGGCGCGTAATGCCGACCGTGTCGCACTCTTGGAAGGCATCGGTACCAATGAGACTTGTACCAACCTGACCGCTGAAGACAACCATCGGAATACTGTCGGCATACGCCGTGGCAATACCCGTAACGGCATTGGTCGCACCCGGTCCGGAAGTCACCAGCGCCACGCCGATTTTGTTCGTGCAGCGTGAATAGGCGTCGGCAGCATGAACAGCAGCCTGTTCGTGGCGTACGAGCACGTGCTTGAAGTACTTCTGCTTGTAGATCTCGTCGTAGATGGGCAGTACGGCTCCGCCGGGGTAGCCGAAAACGAATTCCACACCCTCGGCATGAAGCGACTCGATGAGAATTCTCGCTCCGGACAACTGCGGAGCACCCGCACCGTTCTCTTCTGTGGTCTGCATAGGAAAGAATTTGTCCCCTGTTGGTTGGCATGTAAGGCATTCTTGTCTGGCCTTTCGATTTGCTGCCGTACTCGCGTGGAAACGCTCGGGGAATCTGGAGAAATGCCGGGCTTGCATGTATTGACATGTCGGCCGGACTGACACCGTTCGCCGCACGCCTCTGCGGTAACAGACAGACGTTCGAAGGCGCGTTGTGTGCCTTGGTATGCACAGATTTCACAACGCTTTGTTCAATTTATCCCTTTTGCCGTCGAAATCCAATCGGCCATTTGGTTTAGCTTGAATTTAGTTGCCATGTTTTAAGCTTTAATCAAATGCGGTAAGATGCCACACTTAGGGAGATTTCCTAAGAAACGTTCGATACCCGCACAAACTGATCGTCATTAAGTCAGCTCGCGGACGCGACAAGCACAAGATCGAACGCTTTCAAGAGAGCCGCGTTTTTGGCGGCTCCATTTCGCTATTACAGCCACTTCAACATAACAACCAAGAGACATGGCAACCACTGCAACGACTTGGGGTTCCAAAATCGGCTTTATTCTGGCCGGTGCGGGCTCGGCCATCGGCCTGGGCTCCATTTGGAAGTTCCCCTTCTGGGCCGGAATCAACGGCGGCTCAGGCTTCATCATTT
>DXSO01000220.1:1071-2756 GCA_019410445.1 Sutterella sp. | reverse complement strand
TCCCGCGCTCGGGACTTTCACCCGTTAGAACACGCCCATGCCGGGCGCACCAAAAAAACGGGAACATCTCTGTTCCCGTTTTTTTACTTTCAGATCTCAACAGATCTTCATTCAGTCAAACCCAAAAGTCCTTTTTTGAGCTTGTCGTCAATGGCGTTTTTACCCAGCCAAATACTGAGCACGGCGTTGTAAAGCTTCTTGCCTCCAAGATTGTCTGCCACCAACTGACCATTGAGCCAAACCGAGGTAGTCGCACCTGAAAAATCAAAATCAACCAAATCTCCCTGCTTGACATCGCCGATTTTGTGCATGGCGTCAACAAGCAAGGCAATTTCAGAAGAAATTTCAGCTCGAGTCTTCTCATCGGAGTTATCTGCCAACCCTTCTTCAAGAGCCGAAACGAAACTCTTTGCCGACACGTCGCGCAGTAAACCCAGGCGTACGCGAGCTGCGCCGTTCTGTGCAAGAAGTTCCTCCGCACTCTGCGCTTTGTGTTTTACATACAGACCTGCTGCATACACTTTGAAAAACACCTTTTTACGAAGCCCTGCGCCGTTGAGTTCAAGCTTCGTTTGATTGACGACGGCCACATCATCGTAGTGAATGGATTCAATATCGGCAGCGCAGCATATCTTCAATGCAAATACCGACAGAAGAGCCGCGGCGGTGATTTTTTTCAGCATTTGATTCAACCCAGTGAAATGAAAACAGTTTGCGAAGTGTGCCGAAAAGAACGTTGATCAACGCACGCAAAACATCAGGGTTTTCAACAATCGCACCAAATGCCGTCCTTTTCGGGCTGAGAGATGCCGCCAGCCTCTACAATTGACTGCATCCTTGTCACATCCTCTGGAGTTTTTCATGGCGTCCGAAAGCAACTTCTCCGTCAAGCCCTACGTGAGTCTTCGGAAAAAACTCGCCGACCGCTTCGAAGCACACGCGCAGGTTGACGCTTATCTGAAGCGCAATACGGCCGTCATCGATAAATTTGTAAGAGACTGCGCTTGCAGCGCGCGACTGCCTGCGCGGTGTGCCGTTGCGGCATTGGGCGGGTACGGCAGAAAAGAAATGTACCCTTATTCGGACATTGACGTTGCCATTTTGATACCGGAAAACCTTCCGGAGGAAGAATTGAATGCGATTTCCGACTTTGTCACGGCACTGTGGAGTCTAGGGTTGTCCGTCGGCAGCAACGTGCGCACCAAAGCCGAAACACTCAAAGAGACGGCAGGCGACATTACTGCAGCCACAGCCTTTTTGGAAGCGCGCTGGGTTCTTGGCGACAAAGCTCTCTTCGAAGATACCTACACAGCATTTCGCAGCGCACTCGACAGTCGCATGTTTTTTCGCAACAAAATGCTTGAGATGCGCCAGAGACACCAAAAGTACGGCGACACGCCTTATGCTCTGGAACCCAATATCAAGGAAGGTCTGGGCGGACTGCGGGATCTTCAGGTGTTTCTCTGGTACGCCAAAGCGGCCGGATACGGCAACTCCTGGAAGGAAATGGCTCGAGCAGGTCTGATCACAAACACCGAGGCTTACCATTTTTCCCAATGCATGCATTTTCTCCGCGAGCTGCGCATACGTCTTCACTTGTTGTGCTCTCGTCACGAAGACCGTCTGATTTTTGACGTACAGACAGCTTTGGCTCAAAGCATTGGTTGTCGTTGCCGCGGATCGCT
>DXSO01000220.1:0-1061 GCA_019410445.1 Sutterella sp. | reverse complement strand
TAAACGCGAAAAACATCGTTCAACTGACCGAAATTCTCGTTGCGGCCATCACCGAGAAACTCTTTCGTCAGGCCGCGCCGCGCTTTGTCAAACCCATTGATGAAGTTTTCATCGCTCGCGGCGATATTCTCGACATCAAAAGCTTTGAAGACTTCAGAAAAGATTCCACCAACTTGCTGCGGGCTTTTGTGCTTTTCGCCATGCATCGAGAGTTCAAACGCATGTCAACCAATCTGCTGCGTGCGCTTTGGCATGAACGCTCTTCGATTGACTCGCAGTTTCGCTGCAACCCGATCAACAAAAAATTATTTCTTGAGACCATCAAACTGCGCTACGGCCCCTACCATTTTCTCAAGAACCTCAATACCTGGGGCATCCTCGGAAGGTTTCTGCCCGTCTGGCGACGCATCGTCGGTCAAATGCAGCATGATCTCTTTCACATCTACACGGTCGATCAGCACACGCTCGGGGTGGTGAAATTTCTGCGTCGACTCTCGCATTCTTCCTACGCGCATGAATATCCGTTGTGCTCACAGATCATCAACGAAATCGACAAACCGTGGCGCCTTACACTGGCAGGTCTTTTTCACGATATCGCCAAAGGCCGCGGTGGCAGCCATGCCGAACTCGGTGCAAAAGAAGTCAAGCGTTTTGCCGCTGACTTCGGCATTGAAAAAGAAGATGCGGAATTTCTTGAATTTCTGGTCGCCCAGCATTTGCTGATGAGCACAGTAGCCCAGCGCGAAGACATCAGCAACCCGGAAGTCGTCGAACGCTTTGCTGCAAAAATCGGTAGCAAAGAACGCCTTGACGGTCTGTATCTGCTCACAGTCTGCGACATACGCGCAACAAGTCCCAAAGTATGGAACGCCTGGAAATACCAGTTGCTCACGGATTTGTACCGCAGCACGGTGCGCTGTCTGGAAGCCGGCGGCGCTCCCAAAACAAGAGCAGGCATTTTTGATGATCACCGCGCACAAGCCTGTCGACTCATTGCCGAAGTCGGCATGAGCGAGACAGTCCGCGACGCTTTCTGGAAAGAACTCAACCTCGTCTACTTC
>DXSO01000022.1:16499-19771 GCA_019410445.1 Sutterella sp. | reverse complement strand
CTTTTTTCCTGGCTTCCCAAAAGGATATTCCACACAATCATGACGTTTTTGTCGGTCTTGGGAGCGGCCGGATTTACGGGAGCTTATCTCTACGGCATCGTTTTCACGCCCGACATGATCCGAAATTTTCTGGCCACCGATGCCCACGAAGCCATGGGATATTTCAGCGTCAAAACACTTTTGGTTTTTGGCTGCGCATGGCTGCCGCTTTTTTGGATTTCAATAAATATCTCGCTGCAGCAAACTTCAGGCATCACGTCATTATCAAGTCTTTTCTCTCGAAAAATCTGGGGTTCGATCCTGCGGCGTCTAACCTTGTTTCTGGGATTGATCATTGCCGCACTTGCGGTGCTCTTGATTAATTTTCAGTCGTTTTCCGGAGCAATGCGTGCCGATAAATCACTGCGTTATCAGATCGTTCCTGCCGTGATCGTTTATTCCCTAATTAAGACATTGACGGCTGATGCAAGTCCGGATCATAACCGAGCACGCACAATAATCGATGCCAATCCTCAACGGCAGATTATTCCTGCCCGCGCAACTTTGTTTGTCGTCGTGGTTGGCGAAACCACACGATCCGCAAGTTGGCAGCTTGCAGGATATCCTCGGCAAACCAATCCCAAACTGGCACAACACGATGTCATCAGTTTTTCTGCCGTTGAAGCCTGCGGAACGTCAACCGATGTCTCGTTGCCTTGCATGATGAGTCGGATCGGACGCAGCGATTACGACAGAAAACGCATTCTCAGTGAAGAGGCTCTGCCCGCTGTTCTTCAACGTGCCGGCTTTGAGGTCTTGTGGGTGGACAATCAATCCGGCTGCAAAGGAGTGTGTGCAGGCGTCTCGTCTCGGGGACCGTCGGAACAACTCAAACAAACCAGTTCATCCTGCAAAGACAGCGCATGTTTTGATGGCGTCCTCGTCGAAGAAGTCGAAACCATCCTAAAAAACCTAAAAAAAGGACAAAGCCAGGTTTTATTTCTGCACATGATGGGCTCGCACGGTCCTGCGTATCACAAACGCACCCCTCAAGATCAAAAAACTTGGCTTCCGGAATGCACGGCCAATGATTTGGGCAGCTGTTCCAAACAAGAAATTGAAAATGCATACGACAATTCCGTCCGCTATACGGATTCTGTACTTGGCGATATCCTGAGCCGGCTCGAACAGGCTCACGACGTCAATACCGCCATGGTCTATGTGTCTGATCACGGCGAAAGCCTTGGAGAAAAGGGGCTGTATCTGCACGGAGCTCCCTATTGGCTTGCTCCCAAAGAACAACTCACTGTTCCCATGGTGATCTGGCTTTCGAACAACTTTGCGCACGACTACCAAGTCGAGCGGCACCATCTTGTCTCACACGTAAATACAAAAGTGACGCATGAAAATCTATATCACACGATTTTGGGACTGCTTCAAGTCTTCAGCACAACAAAAAGAGATCAGTTTGATCTGACAAGATCTCAGCAAAGAGATTGAGTCACAACACGCGCGGCAATGCGGTTTCATTTCATACCCAAACAGCAAATACGGTACGGTGAATCAACGTTGCCGCTCTTTTAACCTACAAAAATCAGGGGGAAGAGCGTCATTCATCACGTATACTGAGCGGCTTTATGTCTTCTTCGCATTTAAGGCAGTCACGCATGCAGACTCAGAACAAACGAACGCTACTCGACTGGTTCTATGCCACTCGTCCATGGTCGTATCCCGCCTCCACGATGCCGATTGCGCTGACGCTTGCCTATTATTTTGCCGAGGGCATGCCGATTGATCCGATCAACGCAATCTGGGCTCTCCTGAACATCGTCATCTTGCACGCAGCAGGCAATGTCTGGAGCGATAGTTTTGACTATCTCTACGGCGTTGATCGCAATGACACGCATGGAGTCCGCATTCTTGCCAACGGCAAATTCACGGCAAGAGAATTCGTTTGTTTTTCGCTTGTTCTCTTCGTTCTGGGCACTATCTGCGCACTGTTTCTCGTTTACCGAACCGGTTTGCCGTTTTTGGCGATAACCTTCATCGGCATTGCCGCAGCCTTGCTTTACCCGCCGCTCAAATACCGTGCCTGGGGTGACGTCGTCATTTTTATTGCATACACGCTCACCCCCATGTTCGCAGCCTCATGGATCATTACTTCGACTTGGTCGGCACAAGCTCTGTATGCCGTGCTGCCAACCGGTATTCTCACGGTGGGCATCTTGCATGCCAATAATCTTCGAGACATTGCCACTGATACAAGAGCGGGAATTCGAACCCTAGCATCCGTTCTAGGGCAGAAAAACTCCATTCGCCTCTACAAAATCGAACTGGCCGCCTCCTTCATCATCATGATCGGCGCAGTCCTGGGAAACCACCTGCCCATAACTGCGCTTGTCGCCATTTTGGCTGCGCTTCCTGCCTTCGGCCTTTGGAAAACGGTCTCAAAACTCCATGACGAAGACACCACCATCATCGCCAAACTGGATGCTGAGACTGCTCAAGCCCAGATGATTTTTTCCTTATTGATGATTGCGGGATTGTGCTTGAGCGGATGGCTTAATTAAAAAAGTTTTGAGCCTCTTTGTTGCTCCCGGCGTGTATGGTTTTTCTTGTAAAGGCCTTCTCCTTGTACTCAAACGGCCTTGATGGCAGCAGTACGAAATTCAGAATTGGCACAACTTCGAACAAACACAAGCAAACCAACAACCGGAGCCGCAGCCAGTACAAGAAAGGCGCCTTCATATCCGAAAAACGACACTGCGTGACCTCCGAGAGCCGTCGACAAACCGGCTCCCACGCCTTGCATCAATAGCACGCTGCCGAGTCCGAGGTTGACGCGACCGGTTCCGGCCAGCAGTACTGCCACCATTCCGGGTGTCGCCACCCCCATCAAACCGGCTCCCACGCCATCAAGAATCTGAACCGGAACAATCGCCCAGGGACTTTCCCAAAACCCTGCGATCAGACCGCGAATAACGAGGGCGACGAAAGCCGTGACCATCAAATGTCCAAACCCATGCGTGCGGGCGACCCGGGCTCCGAGAAGCGCAGTCACAACCATGGTGAGTTGCGCCAGAAAAATCGTTGCGCCCGTTGCCCCTGAAGGATCGATTCCAAAACGAGCAACTGCAGCTTGTCCCAGAAGCGGAAGCATGGCTGCATTGCCCAAATGAAAGAAAAAGAGCATTAAACCAAGTCCCAGAAGAGCCGGATCCGTCAGCAAAGACTTCACGCTTTCGACCTTTCCTCGAGATTGTCCAAGCCCTCTGGCAGCATCATTGTCAATC
>DXSO01000022.1:14311-16489 GCA_019410445.1 Sutterella sp. | reverse complement strand
GCCCAAAGCAATCAAACTAAGCAGCGCAAACCCGCTCATAACCCAGAAAGCCGTTAGTGTTCCCAGCCCTCCCCAACCGAGAAACCCGATCAAGCCGGCCAATGCCGCCGCCAGACAAGTTCCCGCATGTTTGCCAGCCTCAGTGCGGCCCAAAACATTGGATAAAGGTACACCGTTGGACAATCCAAGTATCAATGCCGTGCCAGCAGGAAGAAATGCCGCGCACGCCACTCCAACGGCAATTTGCGCAACAAACACCTGAGCCGGCACACCTGCCATGGACACGAACGAAGCACTCAGAACCACGACAGTGGCAACAGCAAGCAGAGCACGTTTGTGTTTGATGCGATCACATACTCCTCCCCATAAGGGAGAAAATGCCAATCCCACGAGCGCGGGCAACGTCAAAGCCCAACCAATAGACTCCGGTGACCATCCCAACTGCTGAAGCCTTACTCCCAAAAAAGGCCCCAATCCGTCTTGTACATCAGCAGAAAAACAAAAAAAGAGCACCAACAGCCAAATCGCACGCTGTCTCTTTAATTCCACCGCTTTCTGATTTTGCAAAATCTCCACCCCCGATAACGATTTCAGAAAACGGAATCAAGCTGCAATCGGCACCACAAAGCGACCGTAACCTCCACGACGCGAACCATCGGGATTAATCAGCTTCATTTCGACAATCAGCAGAAAACTACCTGCGGGTTTAAGCTGCAAAGCCTGCATCTGCTTGAACATCGGATGAATGCCGTGCGAGAGACGATCCATACTGAAAGCTTCTTCTTCGGCACAGAAGTGATAAATGAAGGCCTTGCCTGCCGGAACGCGTTCCACAACTTCATTGATTGGAATTGAATATTTTTGAGCCACCGATTCAGGCAACATGATTCCCCAACGCGTTCTGTATGGTTTTTGCTCGGATCCCGACGGATCAATACGCATTGCGGACTTGGCTATTGGCAGCCATCGCATCCAGTTTTTCAGCAATGTTGAGATGCGCTTGTCGTCAATGAACGTATCCTGAACGGAATGCGGCAGAAAATACATCGACTCCGCATGCCGAACCTCCCAATCAATCGGTTTGACTGCACGTCTTTGCTGCCAAGCATGAACTCTTTTATGTTCCTCAATAACGGCCAGGAGCTGATCAGACTGTTTTTTGAGTTCTTCAACCTTGGCATCGAGCAAACGAACGGCCTCATCGGCATCGGCCATCAGCATTTCCCGCATTTCCTTAACCGTCACTCCGTAATTGCGAAGCCGCATGTATTCCAAAATTCGTGACGACTGATCGAAGTTGTAATAGCGATACCCGTTTTCCTTTTGCTGAACCTCAAGCAGGCCGTACTCCTGATAGTGCTTCAGAAAGTCAGGCGTTACACCCATGTATTCTGCAAAGTCCCCGATGCGGTAATTCTTGTGAGAAGGTTTGCCGTCCATGTCATCCTTTCGTCAATCTCATCAATAGTCAGTTTCGGTAGCAGTCAAAACGCTCTCAAGCTTACTGCAAACACGATGGTAGCGTGCTTTGCAAAAGCACATCGCCTCACAAAGCAGGTACTTACGACACTTTTTCTCCCCTCCGTGATAGTGCAGAACCTGTCGTATACCCTCGTTGACCTGTCTCCTACACCCAACTTTAAATTTTGCGGATCAACGAACGACTCAACCAAGGAGTATCGATTCATGGACAAGAAGATCCTGTCGCGTCGTACGTTCCTGCGTACGAGTATCGCCAGCGGCGCATCGTTGGCTGCCGTTGGCATTCATGCCGCTCCCGCCGGCATCTACAAGCCGGGTACCTATTCGGCAAAGGCTGCCGGTATTGGTGATGTCATCGTCACGATGACTTTTGACACCAATAAGATCACGGACGTTGTTCTTGACGTCTCTCACGAAACGCCCAATATCGGCCAGGCCGCAGCCAAGCAGCTCAAGCAGGCTCTGCTGAAGGCTCAATCGGCTGACATTGACGCCGTTTCCGGTGCCAGCATCACCTCCCAAGCCGTACACCAGGCTGCAGCCAAGTGTATCGCTCAGGCCCGCGGCGAAATTCCCGTTGAAGTGATCACGAAGGACAGCGCTGCTGAAGACGACGGCGACTGGCTCGGCAAACCGCCTGAAATCGCTGAAAAAGACATCGTCAAGACGATCAAGACCGAAATTCTGGTTGTCGGT
>DXSO01000022.1:0-14301 GCA_019410445.1 Sutterella sp. | reverse complement strand
GGGCGGCATGTTTGCCATCGCTGCGGCTGCCGAAGAAGGCGCCAAGGTTATCGGTATCGATCGCTTCCCGACCGGCACCGGCATCCGCGACGACTTGGGTGCCCGCGAATCCCGCTATCAGAAGAAGTGGGGCACCAAGATCGACAAGTTCGAATTCATCCGTGCCGTCACGATGTATGCCGCAGGTCATCTGCAGCAGGATCTTGTCAAAGTTTGGTGCGACGAATCCGGTGCCACGATTGACTGGTACGGCGATCGTCTTGCTGAACGCGGCGTGGAACTCTGGCACGAATCCGGCGACAAGGTTGATCCGGCCTACCACCATCATTTCCCGACCGGTCACTCTCCGCGTTGGAGAACGAGCGATGACGGTACGGGCAAGCCTTTGAACGGCAACAAGGTGCTCTACGACTACTGCGTCAAGCACGGTGCCCGCTTTGACTACAACACCAAGATGGTCAAGCTCGAAAAGAAGAACGGTCGCGTCACCGGCTGTATCGCCCTCAACAAGGACGGCAAGTACGTGCGCTACGTCGCCAGCAAGGGCGTTGTTGTGGCCACCGGCGGCTACTCGCTCAACTACAAGATGCTCGAAGCACTCCAGCCCTGGACGCTGCGCGTGATCGGCCGCAACCGTTCCGTTCCGGGCGCTCACGGCGACGGCATCCGTGCCTGCTTGTGGGTCGGTGCCAAGATGGACGAAACGCACTCGGCCATGAAGTTTGACCGCTGCGCTCTGCGTCCGGATCAGCCCAATGGTCCCGAAACGGCCAAGTCCGGCGACGTGGGCATGTTCTGGATGGCCTCCCAGCCCTGGCTCAAGGTCAACGCTGACGGCCACCGCTTCATCAACGAATCGGGCACCTACGAGAACATTCTGCACGCTGACGAATATCAGAAGGGTCACTGCCACTACACGCTTTTTGACAGCAACTGGACGAAGTATGCCCAGCAGTTCAAGATGCACGGCTGCTCCCGTCTGTATCCGTTCGAAAACGGCGCAGACCCCAACATCCCCTGGCAGGTTTTCCAGGAAAAGTACTTCCCCGTGCTTCTTGAAAAGGGCTTCCTCATGAAGGCAGATACGATTGAAGATCTTGCCCGACTGCTGAAGCTGCCTCCCAAGGAACTGGCTGCAACCGTCAAGCGCTACAACAAAATGTGCAAAGACGGCAACGACGTCGATTACGGCAAGGAAGCCTTCCGTCTGACGCCGCTTGACAAGCCGCCCTTCTACGGCGCCAAGAACACCGGTGACATTCTGTGCACCATGGACGGCATTCAGATCAACACCAACATGAACGCCATCGACACGGAAGGCAATCCCATCCCGGGCTTGTACGTCATTGGTAACGACAGCGGCGGCTACTTTGCCAATACGTACCCGAACCTGGTGACCGGCATGGCCTGCGGCCGTACCGTGACCTTCGGTCGCCACGTCGGCAAGTACTTGGCAAAGCTCTAAATCGCTTTCTCTCTCCTCATCACTTAGAGTGATTTAAGAGGCTGCACGTGATCCTTCGGATCCGTGCGCCTCTTTTTTTTCGTTCAAACTCCAAACATTGACCTTCATCTCGTTTCGGCAAAGGCAGATACAATTCGTGCACTATCCGATCTGACGCCGACAACAACTACCTCTGAGACTGAGTATCGCTATGTCCGTTTTGATGCCCGAACCCAAGAACACAATGCTTGGTAAGGAAACAACCTACACAGACCAATACAACCCGGATCTTCTTCAGCCGATTCCGCGTGCACTCGGACGCGATGCCATTGGCGATCACGATTTTCAAGGAACGGATATCTGGCGTCTCTATGAGCTTTCCTGGCTGAACGCGCAAGGCATTCCTCAGACTGCCGTCGGCGAGTTGTTCGTGCCTGCCAATTCGCACTCAATCATCGAATCCAAGTCTCTCAAGCTCTACGCCGGCTCTTTTGCCATGACCAAAGTCGACGGCCCCACGGAAGTGGCCTCTCGCATCCGAGAAGATCTTTCTTGCCGCCTCGGCGCGGACGTGCAAGTTCGCTTGTATCCTCTGCACGAATACCCTCAGAGCGTACGTCCCATGCCGGGCGTCAATCTTGACATGCTGAGTATTCCGAGTCAGTCGATACTGACAGCTTACGAAACGGATTCTTCTCTACTGTGTTTTGCGGACAACTCCGGCGAAACCATTCGAGAAACCTACTGCACGACGGCGTTTCGCTCTCTGTGTCCCGTCACTGGACAGCCGGATTTGGCCGGTCTCACGATCACCTACGAAGGCAAAGCGATCGATCCGGTCGGATTGTTGAAATACCTGATCTCTTATCGCTGCCACCGCGGTTTTCACGAACAATGTGTCGAGCAGATTTTTCATGACCTTAGAACGGCTTTTGAGCCGACGCTTTTGGAGGTTTACGCCTGTTTTACGCGCCGCGGCGGAATCGACATCAATCCATTCCGATCTTCATACCGCCAAAAACCCAGTGAGGTCATTCGCGAAATTCGACAGTAAGCGCATGCAACCATCCTGAACCCGTCCCACAACAACAAAAAAGAGAGGCTCAAGCCTCTCTTTTTTCAGATCAATGAAAACTTCCCAGACTAAGTCGACTCCAACCCCAGCATCCTGAGCACCGTTGGCAGTCCTTTGGGAAGTTCCCCCTGAGCACCAGGCAGCGGGCGCATGCCTGCGACACTGTGAAAGTCGCTGCCTGCGCTAATAGCCAGTCCATAGTTTCGCGCAAAGCAAATCGCCTTCTCAGTAAACGACGGACTTTGTGATCCGCTGACGACTTCAATACCGTCGCCGCCGCACTCTGCAAATCCCTCAACCAGTGCATCAAGCTGCCAATCCGCCTTGAACTGATATCGCCCCGGATGGGCCAAAACTGCTATGCCGCGCGCTTTGTGAATCAACTCAACGGCATCGGCAACGGAGCCCCAAGGTGCAGCAATATAAGCCGGCTTACCCTCTCCCAAATAGCGATCAAACGCTTCCTGCTGATTACTGACGACCCCTCGCTTGATCAGCGCTTTGGCAAAGTGCAGACGAGAAAGATTGCTTTCCCGAACAGAAAAGCTCATTGCTTCTTCAAACATGCCTTCGATTCCGAGCTCAGCGAAACGCTCGGCCATCAGCACGGCACGCCGATCACGCTCCGAACACATATGGGTCGTGACCGCCAACAATTCCTCATCGTGGTGATTGATGCCAAGGCCAACAATATGAATGTTTCTTCCGGCATAAAGCGTAGAGATCTCAATGCCCGGAATAAACCTCACCCCTTCCTGCTGAGCCGTACTGCTGGCAGCCTCAATGCCTGCCACAGTATCGTGATCGGTAAGCGCCATTGTGCAAACGCCGCACTCATGAGCACAAAATCTCACCAGTGCCTCAGGTGTCAGACTGCCGTCACTGGCTGTCGAGTGCATATGCAGATCGAGCGTTCCCACAAATACTCCTTTGCTACATCCTACGGGGCAGAGAAAGCGTCTCTTGTGAGGCTCCTCGCGCGGGCTCGTCCTCGGTACAATCCAAAGCCTTGACTTATTACCTCACAACAGTTTTACGATTATGGCGCGTTTCGCATTCGAAAACCACGTACCGCAGGTCTCTTTTTCAGCTTGGACGGCAGAATCTTCCCAAGTCATCGGCAAAGTTCACCTCAAAGAAGGTGCCAGCATCTGGCCGGGTGCAGTTCTCAGAGGCGATCTGGAATCCATCACCGTCGGATGCGGCAGCAATGTTCAAGACAATGCCGTCATTCATACGGAAAAAGGATTTCCCTGCGTCATTGAGGACAATGTTACTGTCGGCCACTGCGCAGTACTGCATGGCTGCACCGTGAAAAAGGGAGCACTCATCGGCATGGGGGCAATTATTCTCAACGGTGCCGTTATTGAAGAAAATGCCGTCGTCGGCGCAGGCAGTCTCGTCGCCGAAGGAAAAACCGTAGCCTCCGGCACGTTGGTCGTCGGTACGCCGGCTCGCTTTGTGCGAAACTTAACCGAAGAAGAAATCAACACGGTACACCGAAACACCGCCCATTACGTCGAGCAAGCCGATCGCTTCCGTAAGGGACTGCGTCGCGTGGATTGATCGCTTGAAATACAAAAGAAACACCCTCATCTATGTTAGGTGTGTTTCTCACCGTCAGAAACTCTTATTTCTAGGAAAATCGGACTCCGTCTCTTTAAGACGCCGTTCGTGACAATTTATGGCAGATTCTCTCGTTAAACTTCTTTTTCCCTCTCAAAACTGCCAGGCGCAGTGTGTTCAGCTCTCCGAAAGCTGGCAGCAAATGAAGGCCTCTCTGGAAGCTCCCGCTCCCGTACTTGAGATATTGGGCGAACTTGCCGCAGCTGCGGCTCTGATGGCCTCCGGTCTCAAATTTGAGGGAGCCTTGGTTTTACAGATCATGGGCGATGGCCCCGTTAAACTTGCGCTTGTGGAAGTGCGTACCGGCATGAAGATCCGTGCCACGATCCAAATGCGTGCAGGCGTCGAAGTTCCTGAAAACGCAAGTTTCAAAGATCTCGTCAATGCCAACGGCCAAGGGCGCTGCGCAGCAATTCTTGATCTGGCCAACCGTCGCCCCGACGAGGATCCCTATCAGGGCGTTGTGCCTCTTACCGGAAACACGGTTGCAGAAACACTGGAAGGCTTCATGACGATGTCCGAGCAGCTTCCCACACGCATGTGGCTTTCTGCCGATGAAAATACGGCCGCAGGCCTCATCATGCAGCGCCTACCTGCTCACGGCGGGAAACTTGCCCAGGGAGCAACGCAAGAAAGCATTGAGCAGGGATTCCAGGAAGTACAAACCTTCGCGCAAACCGTCACAGCCGAAGAGCTTCTCCAAATCGAACCGCTTGAATTGTGCCGCCGTCTTTTCTGGGAACTCAATCCGGGAGTGCTTGAAACCATCAAACCGCAGTTTGAATGCCGTTGCTCTCGCGAAAACATCGCGCAGATGATTCGATCGTTCGGAGAAAAAGAAGCTCGAGAAATTATTGCTGAACAAGGCACGCTCAAAGTACGCTGCGAATTCTGCGGTTCGCTTTACTTGTTTGATGCCAAGGATATCGATGACATCTTCGATGCCGAACCGAAAAAGCAGACGACGGCCAACATATCCTCCACAAGCAAGGGGTCGGCCTGATTTTCAGCTGCTCCGTATAATAAATCTGCTTACCGGCGGACTTTGCAGTGAAAAGTCCGCCTTTGGTTCATTCAACTTTCTCGGTATCCCTATGATTGGCTTCACCCGGCGCCGTACGCTGATTGCTGCCGCCGCCCTGGCAATGACGGGCTGCGGCTTTCGTCTGCGCGGTCGCTTCTCGCTTCCTTTTGAGACGCTTTACATCAGCTACAACCTCAACACGCCTCTGGGCTCCCAACTTTCGCGTCAAATCAAGGCGGGTTCAAACGTACGACTGGTGAATTCTCCCTCTCAGGCTCAGGCCATTTTGCAAATTCTCGGCGAAAAACGCTCACGCAACGTGGTTGCCTACAACGCACTCGGCGAAGCACGCGAATATGAACTCAAGCTTGAGATTTCATTCCGACTTGCTTCACCGCAGGGAGCTTTGTATCTGCCGGACACTTCCATAGCCGCCGTTCGTGAGATTTCCTATAACGATGCGGATTACCTCTCGCGTGACAGTGAAGAATCTCTGGTGATCAATGAAATGATGTCTGACATCGTCGTCCAGATGGTGCGTCGTATCGAAAAAGCCCAGCCGCCAAAAGAGGCTGAAGACTTGGGCACGCGCTGATTGCTTTTGACACAAACGGACATTTTCAATGCGCTTTGCCGATCTTGAGTCCAGCCTGTCTCATGGCCCGTTGGCTCCTTTGTGGGTCATCACGGGCGAAGAGCCGCTTCTGATGTTGGAAGCGGCGGATCTTTTGCGGGCAAAGGCTCGTCAAGAGGGAGCCACTGAAAGGGAAGTCTTCAACGCATCGGCTACATGGGACTGGTCGAAACTGCCTGAAAGCTGTGTAGCGATGAGTCTTTTCGGGGACAAAAAAATCGTGGAGCTGCGTTTGGCAAGCCCTCGCCCCGGAGTCAAAGGCATACAAGCTCTAACAGATATCGGCAGCGCCGCCTTGGACGGAGTAACGCTTATTGTCACGGTTCCATATGACTGGTCGCTCAAAAAAGCGGCTTGGTTCAAAGCGCTCACAGCACGAGCCGAGATTGTCGAATGCAACCCGATCTCTGCTCGAGAGCTGCCTGCATGGTTTGCAGCGCGCCTGGCCAAACACGCTCTCAAAGCCGACCCCGCAGCACTGAAAATTCTGGCAGACCGTTGCGAGGGCAATCTGTTGGCTGCCTCGCAGGAAGTGCTCAAACTCGCTTACCTTTATCCTGCAAACAGCGTCATCACGCAGGAAGCCGTCACCGATTCCGTACGCGATGTGGCTCGCTTCGATGTCGAGAATCTGCTTGAAGCCATGTTTGCAGCCGACTCTGCAAAAGCACTGAGAATCGTTGAAAACCTTAATGCCGCCGGAGAATCCATACCATCCTTCATGTGGATGGTGACCGAAGAAATCCGCATGACGCTCAAATTTCGCCATGCCCTTGACAATGGTTCGGATCGCTCCTCCGCATTGCGTCAAGCCGGCATCTGGGGAGATCGTGCTTCTCGAATCACACGAGCCGCCGGCAGACTCAACACCCGCAAATTAGCCAGTGCACTGACACTGTGTGCTGACATTGACAAAATCAGCAAAGGCCTGATCGTAGCTAACCGAGACACTGATCCTTGGGTGGAAATCGCCGCTTTAGCCGTTTTCATCGCTTCCTAAACGACATTGATCGTGCGAAATTTCCCTCGTCACGACAAGTTTGCCTTCCGTACAATACAAAGCACCGCCGCACCCCATGCGGTCAACTTATTTTTGACAACGCTTTTTCTGCGAAAGGCTTTCTTTTATGAACGCTTCCTTTGCTGAATTGATGAGTGAGGTCGGGCAGAGAGCTCGGTTAGCCGCTCGTAAAATGACTTCGGCGTCAAGCGCCGCAAAAAACACTGCACTTAGGCATCTGGCCGATATGCTGCTGGAGCGCAAAGAGGAGATTTTTTCAGCCAACACCCGGGATTTGCAGCGCGCCACGGAAAACGGTCTCAAAGAGTCGTTCGTGGATCGACTGCGTGTCACGGAAGAGGTTTTAAATCTCATGGCCGAAGGCGCACGACAAACTGCAGCCCTTCCTGATCCGGTCGGAGAAATTCTCGATATGCGCCGTCGCCCGTCAGGCATTATGGTCGGTCGGATGCGCGTACCGCTCGGCGTTTTGGGCATCATCTACGAATCGCGCCCCAATGTCACGGTCGATGCGGCCTGTTTGGCCGTCAAATCCGGAAACGCCTGCATTCTTCGCGGCGGCTCCGAAGCCTTTGAAACCAACTCCGTTTTGGGAAGCATCGTCAAACAAGCACTTGCACGGGCAGGTCTGCCCGATGATGCAGTGCAAGTCGCTCCCACTGCGGATCGAGCATTCGTCGGAGAAATGATTCGTGCCAATCGCTATGTCGACGTCATCATTCCAAGAGGCGGCAAAGGTTTGATCGCTCGACTGGCGGCCGAAGCCACCGTACCGATGATTCATCATCTTGACGGGATCTGTCACACCTACGTCGATAAAGATGCGGATCTTGACATGGCCGTCCGAGTCACCGATAACGCCAAAACCCAACGCTACTCTCCGTGCAATGCAACCGAAACACTGTTGGTGCATGCGGCAATAGCCAATGCGTTCTTGCCTCGAATCGGTCGGATCTTCGCAGAAAAGAACGTTCAGATGCGTTGTGACGCAAAAGCTTTGGAAATTCTCAAAGCAGCAAATCTGCCGTGTGTACAGGCAGAACCGGTTGACTGGGATACGGAATACAACGCTCCGATCATCTCGATTGCCGTGCTCGACAGTCTCGATGACGCCATCGGCTTTATTGAGGCGCATTCTTCCAAGCACACCGATGCAATCATTACGAACAATCTTCAGGCTGCGGATCGTTTCCTGCGCGAAGTCGACTCAGGCAGCGTCATGGTCAATTGTTCTACGCGATTTGCAGACGGCTTTGAATACGGTCTCGGGGCAGAAATCGGAATCAGCACCGGAAAACTGCATGCTCGCGGTCCCGTGGGGCTGGAAGGCCTCACAAACTTGAAATACGTCGTCATCGGACACGGCGAAGGACGACAATAAAAAAAGACCTGTTGGGCCAACAAAGAAACGAAAAAAGCCTGGAGATTCCAGGCTTTTTCCATTCAAACACCAAGAAATTAAAACTTCCGGCTGAACTTTACGGCGTTTTATAACCCCATTGATGACACTCGTCACACAACAAGACGCTTTCCTGATGCTCTTTATGGCAAGCCGTGCATTCAACCGTTTCATCGTGACCGTAATGCGGATTGGGCTTGAGCTTGGCTGTCTTTTGTTTTACGGCATCTCGACTTTGATGGCAGGCCATGCAAGTCGATTCCTCCGGAATCTCTCGCGGCTTGATGTTGCCATGGCAGGCCTCACACGGCAGATTCATCGCCTTATGAGCTCCTTTGAGCGGCATGCCATCTGCGGCTAGCACGCTGCCTGTCGACAAAGATCCGGCACATACAACTGCCGCACAAACTGCTAGAAAAGTTTTCACATTCATTTGATCGTTGCGGTGGTAGTAAATAAAAATTCCCCCGCTGATGCTGGGATCAGCACGCAGCGGGGCCTATGCCTGAATCAGGCGCATCGAGTAAGCGATGCACCTGCGAGTTTCACGACTCGATCAAGCCATTCTTGCCTTCATGAAATCGGCAACAGCGATGCCGAACACTGCAGCACTGGTCAACTGTGCACCACCAACGTAGTCATCGTAGAACAAACCGCCAGCAGCGTTGCCAATGGCAAAGAGACCGCGAATGACATTGTTTTCGGTATCGAGTACCTGAGCACGCGTATTGATGAGCGGGCCACCGAATGTTGCCGTCATACCACCCTGGAAAGGAACAGCGTAGAAGGGAGCCTTCAGCACCGGTCGAGCTTCCGGCAAGCTGTTGGGCGGCGTCAGCTTGTCGCGCGTATTGTTCTTGCAAGCCTTGTTGTACTCGTCAATCACGGCAACCAACTTCTTGGGATCAAGACCGGCCTTCTTTGCCAATTCTTCAATCGTATTGGCTTGGAACACAGGTGCCTTATTGCGCTCGTAGCTTTCCCAGTCGTTGGCAAGCTTCTTCAGATCGTGCGTATCCTGATCAACGATCATGTAAGCCCAGTTGCCCTTCGTCATGGCCGCCGTATCACGACTCATCTGTACGTAAGTCTTGCCTTCGTCAGTGAAACGTTCCGTCGAATCCGCACTCACACAAACGCCGTTATTGACGATGTTGAGCGGGTTTGCTCCGGTCGGACCATGGATCGGACCGCAGTGATACTGATCAACATTGACCAGTTTGGCAAACACCTTCTGCGTCAGCGCAATATTTTCACCGGCAATGATGCGAGAACCGCGAATCGGCATGCCTGCAGCAGCGCTGCCGCAATACTGCGTAACCAAGGCCTGGTTGGCGGAATAACCGCCCGTTGCCAAGACCACACCAAGCTTGCCGTTGATGATTTCCGTGCCCTTCTTGGAGCGAGCACGCACACCAGTCACAGCACCCGTGTTTTCATCGGTCAGCAGTTCAATTACCTTGGTATTGAATTGAATCTTGACACCAAGCTTGCGAGCCTTAGCCAGAAGCACATTACCCAGCTGCTTGCCGCCCGGCTTGGCTTCACCGACGGTCAGATGGGCACGTTCGAGCATCGGGAAGGCCAACTTCATGCCAGCGGCAAACTTAACACCGACATAATCCATCATCCAGTTCATCATATCGTCGGCATGTTCGGCCACATAGCGGGTCAGAGCCTTGTCGCCCTTGCCCTGAGAGACCTTCATCATGTCTTCGTAGAACTTTTCCGTCGAGTCATTGGCATTGGCGTTCTTGGCCTGCTGAGCCTTGGTATGAACACCAAGCATGAAACCGGCCGAATAAACGGTGTTGCCGGCAGGAGAACCCATCTTTTCGATCAAAATCGGCTTCAAGCCGTTTTGAGCAGCGCGGATGGCACAAACCAAACCGCCGCAACCGGCGCCGACAATCACGAAGTCATACGTGGACTCTGCTGCTTTTTTCGGAGCAGCCTGAGCCGTAGCAGCAGCACCGGCGCCAATCATGGCGGCACCACCCAGCGCTGCACTCTTCAAAAACGTACGGCGTGAATTGATAACTTCGGACATTTTTGTTCTTCTCCTCTTGTTACGAACATCAGACGAATGTCTTTTGCCTTGATCCATTCGCCTGCTTTTTGCTGTTCGTATGTTAGAAAAGAGAAAATCGTCAGAACATAAACGTCCGTTTATTGATTTTTACGTTAAAAACAGCAAAAATTAAAAATTTTCATGTTCACTGTTTGCCGCTGACAGGCCTGCCAATCGCCCGAACGTAAGCGCATCGGCCAAACCATTGCCGCCCAGACGGTTGGCACCATGCACGCTTCCCGTCACTTCGCCGGCCGCCCAAAGTCCTGGTACCGGACGCCCGTCGTTTCGCATCACTTCGCTTCTGTCATTGACCACAAGACCGCCTGGCGTGTAGTGAACCGTCAACCCCACTTCGTATGCCCAGTAAGGTGCTTTCAGTAAGGGAGTACAACCCACGCGAGAGCATTTGTTGCTCCCTTGAAATGCATTCAAAGGCGACTGATCGCTCAACTTGTTGTATTGCTCAACCTCAGCTTCAAACCGTTGACTTGGCACCCGCATCAAATGTGCGAGCTCCTCGAGCGTATCGGCACTGAAAGCCTCATCAGCCACCAGAGCCTGATAAAGGCCTTTTTGCGAAATCGGATCCAATCGATCGACACCTTGCCTGTCAAAAACCGTAAAGCACCGGCGATTGGGCTGCTTCAGAATTGCTTGCGTCAGATCGGCTCTCAATGCGTCTTCTTCAACAAACCGCTCGCCGTTGTCATTGATGAGTATGAAATCAGCGGGCAAGAACAGTCTTGCATGTGTTTTACGTCCGGGGGGATTTCCCGCCACGCATTCGACATAACTCAAGCCTTCAAGCGCTAAGCCGTATTGTTTGGCCAAAACCAAAGCATCTCCGGTGGATCCCGGAGAGTTATCTGTCGGCAAACCGGCCAAAATCGGAGCATTTGCGGCAACCATGTCTGCATTTGCCCCAAAACCTCCGCACGCAAGCACAATCCCCCTGCGTGCCCGCAGCTGCAGCAATTCATTGCGGCTTGATATCGCTGAAATACCAATTGCCCTTTGTTGTTCATCAAAGTGAATGTCGGTAAGCCGTGTTTCCAGCATCGTTTTGACGCCAAGGGCCGCAGCTGCCTGACTCAAGGCCCGCACATACGCTGTGCCGCGCGGCAGAAGCGGTTTAAGACAGCGCTTATGCCCGGCACCGTAAATCTCATAGACAGCATCCTGAAAAAGGACGCCGAATTGCTCAAGCCAAACAACTGTGGCCGGCGCTTCCCGCACCATTTTTCTCACAATCTTGGGATCAGCAAGGTTGCCGCCGGCTTCCATGGTTTGTTTGTAGTGCAGCTCAAAAGAATCCTCCACACCACTCAATCGCTGACGACGCGGCTCCACACAAGAGAAGTACCCCGTACTGCGCAACGTGTCGCCCCCTAACAACGGCAGCTTCTCGATCAGACAAACCGAAGCTTTATGCTGAGCGGCAGAAACGGCTGCTGCCAATCCTGCGCCGCCGCCTCCGACAACAATCACATCATATGTTTGAGTCCAGTTTTGCACTTCCTCAGCATGCGAACGAAGGCTCAGTCCGTTCGACAACACGGAAGCCGCAATACCGCTCAAAAGCATTCGGCGCGATGTCATGGCTGCCGACTCCTCTGCCAATCTCCCACAATGGATGCCACCTCGACCGGATTGATCACATCAAGCTTGTGATACACGGACGAACGATGACCTTTTACAGCTTGCTCGCTTACATCTAGCACCTGAGCAATTGTCTTGACACTCAACCCCTTGGCCATCAACTGCGCCACCTGCGTTTCAGTCGGGGTCAATCGAGCCATGAGTTTTTCCACTTCCTGTTGCTCCTGCGCTTGACCACGAATCACCTTGCAGTGCTCAACGGCTTTTTTCACTTTCTCAATCAACCGTTCCGGCTCAGCAGGCTTGACAAGGAAATCAAAGGCTCCGTCATGCAACGTTTGCACCGCCATCTCAATGTCGCCGTGCCCGGAAAGAAAAATCACCGGCAGCAACATCTTTCGACAACGTATTTCATCGAACAGTTCCAATCCGCTCTTGCCGGGCATTTTGACGTCCAAAAGAATGCAACCGGGACGCAAATCTGAGGCATGATCTAAAAATTGATCGGCGCTGTTGTAGGAAACAACGTCGAAACCGGCAATCTGCAAAATGAAGGTCAGTGAGGCACAAACCGATGAATCATCATCAACGATGCGAACAAGGTCAGGCAGAAGATTTTTTGTCATGACTGTAAGTCTCGTCGTTTGAAAGCGTCATTACAAGCGTAACGGCCAACCCGCCGCCTTGAGAACGTGAAAATTCCAAGTGTCCATTGTGATTTTCGGCAATCCCCTTGGCAATTGCCAATCCCATGCCGAGCCCTTGCGCACTTTGAACACCTCCGATTCGCTCAAGCTGAACAAACAAATCATCCGGCACCCGAGGACCGTTGTCTGAAACAGTCAAGCGAACCTGTCGGGCATCAACTTCTGCCGCAATGAACACCCGAGGTTTCGGGATGTTTGCTACAGCACGTTCGGCATTTTTAACAAGATTGAGCAGCAACAATTCAAGCGCCACCGGCTCGGCCTTAACCCGAATGGACTCACTGACATCAACCTCAATTGAGCTGACGGATTTCTGAGCCAAGCGGAAGTTTTCAAGCATCGTATTGACGATATCGGCCAACACGCAATCGGATTTTGCCAACGGTTCATGCTTGGCATAGGCTCGTACGCGATCAACAATTTGAGCCATTCGATGGGCCTGATCATTGATTGCACCAAGCGCCTGCTCAACAGCTTGAGCATTCTCTCGACCGCTTTGATGCAGCATTTTGAGCCCGGCCGCATAGTTGATGATGTTGGTTACCGGCTGCTTCATTTCATGCGCGAACAAACTTGAGAGCTGACTCACAATGGTGTTTCGCTCCAAGATCTGCAGATATTGCTGCGTGCGTTTCATGCGCTCGACAAGGGCTTCCTTTTCATCAATCGTCCGCACAAGTTCTCGAGTTCGCTGCATAACGAGTGAGTCCACGCGCAGAATATGAAAAATCGTGGCAGCGATCAAAGCCAAAATCAAAATGATTTCTCGATAGTACCGAGCGGCAAGCGCCTGAATCGTATAGTCACGCTGATAGGAAAAACTTCCCAAGGAGAGACGCTCCAAAAGACCGGAGACGTTGACCAAATCATTGACGGTCACCCACTCCCAACTGACTTCGTTTTGCTCATGACTGGGCATCTGCAAAAGTGCAATCGTCACCGCCTTGGCCAATTGCGCATCGGTGTGCGGGAACACCGCAATTACTTCAGCTGGATACAAATCCGACGAGCGACTGCAAGCTTCAAGCGCGTCATTTTTTGCATTAATGACCTTGACGGATTGGGAGTCCACCAACCCCTGTTGTTCAAGCTTTTCCAACTCGCAGCGCGTGAGAACCCCAACATCAGCCTGTCCGACCAAAACACGGCTAATGACGTCCGGATAGTTGTATTCGGTAAATTGTACGGAAGCAAAAAACCGCTCCGGCGAAAACCCAGCCTGTGCAATCTCGTCCAGAGCAATCAGCCAACCGTCAAAGCTGGAAGGGTTGGTTGCGGCTGCCCGTTTAAGCCGCATATCCTTAAGTGTTCGGATTTGTTCATTGTCGGCTCGCACCACAAAGACGGAGGCAACACTGCGGGAAGCATTTTTCACATCGGATCGCTTGCGCATCACGATGTGCTCCATTCCCAATTCTTTGCCGCGCACTCCGAATGTGCCGGCGCTGCTTAAAAGGAAATCCAAACCTTGCGCGTCTGCACGCGTAAGCGCCGAATCATTGGCAAACTCAACCGACTCAAACCGATACTGCGGCAGACGTTTCTTAAGGTATTGAATGGTCGCGGCATAAGTATCGATATAAAAATTGGGCGAAAAAGTATCCACCAACCCAATTCGTACGACCGGCCTTGTATCCGCAGGCATCGCTTCTGCAGACACGGTCGTACCGATGACGCTCAAAAGCATGCCGGAAAACG